>NZ_BAABFR010000099.1:0-18628 GCF_039541155.1 Tsukamurella soli | reverse complement strand
CTGGTCCAGCTCATCCGACGCTCCCCGCGTTCAGCAGCTCGCTTGCCCGCGCGATCACGCAGCTCCAACCATCTCGGATCCACGCGGCGAGCCCGACCGCCGCGACGACGCCGAGCTCATCCGCCGCCAGCGCGGCGAGCGGGTCCGTGAGCAGCAGCGTGGGGTAGACATCGAGCGGATCCGCACCCTCCTCCGTGGCCCACCACCGCGTCTCCGCCGCGGTCCCGCAGACCACGACACCGGCCGCCCCGCGCCCGTGCTCCGCCGCGATCTCCCGCGCGGCCGCCCGGTGCGCCGCCGCGACCCGATCCGCCGCCGTCACTGGCTCGTCCAGGATCTCCGCCGCGGCTTGGATCCCCGCTGCTGCCATCGTGATTCCCGGCCACTCGACGCGGACCCAGCGGCCGACCGCGCGGCGCTCGTCGAGGTCCAGCTCGCGGTGCGCCGCGGTGTACAACGGGCTACCGAGCACCGTGTGCACGAGCGCGTCGGCCAGGCGCGCGCCGGTGAGCGCCCGCGTGACTCCCGCCGCCGCGATCGCGCCCGCGTAGGCCGCCAGCGCCGTGGTGCTGTCGCTGCAGGTCAGGGCCAGTTCCTGCGCTGCGAGCGCGTGCGCCTCGACCTCGTCGACGGTGAAGTTCATGCTGCCCTCCCAGCCCGGTCGCCTCCGACCAGCACGTCGAGGTCCTGCCACACCTCGACGACCCACTCCCGCACCTCGTCGAGACGGCCAGCCTCGTGCAGTTGCTGCAGGGCCTGCAGGCGCGCCGGCCGGCCTGCGATCCAGCCGAGGTACTCGGCCTGATTCATGTCGGCGACCGGGTGCCGAAGACGCCAGTAGCGGGCCTCCGCGAGCGCGCCGGCTACGACGATCATCGGCGCGTCGGAAGGCCAGGTCTCTGCGGCCATCTGTTTCCCTGCGCGCCCGTATCGGCGGCCCACTGCGCCGGCGTCCGACCACGTGTCGATGTGCATCACGCGGCACCTCCGCCCCGGTGCCCGTCCAGGTACCGCTGGAGATCTCCGTCGAAGATCACTGTGCGGGCACCGAACTTGTGCGACTGCAGCTGGCCGTTTCGACACATCCGGTACAGGGTCTTGGTGCTCAGGCCGGTAGCCTTCGCGACCTCTGCCACGGTCCGTCCGCGAGGCAGCTCCGGTGCCGACGGGACCACCTCGGGCGCCGGCCCCATACCACCCCCGCGGCCGCATTCGACGCACGGTCCGTCGTACCCCCTGATCTGAATCACTATGTCCTCCATCGGGTTGGGATTCCTGTACCTCTAAGTCTCGAGTACGCCTCCGACAACCCCGCCCGACGACACCTACACCCCTGTCCGGCGCACACCTGCGCCTGTGTGATCCTCCTCACACCGCCGCCGGACGGGGCGGGACGGCGCGGGACCGGGTGGGACTGCAGGTCCAGACATGTTGGGGCGCAGCAGTTTCCGACTCTTGTACCGGACACGTGGTCGGTGCACGCTGTCGGCATGGCGATCAGGACCACCTCCACCCGCGGTGACGAAACCGGGGATGATTCGCGGATTGCACTCGCGGCCCGACGGTTCGGAACTGCCGTGGCGGTCGCGGGCGTGCTCGTGGTCGGGGGATGCGCGGGGCCGGCGCACGCAGATCCGCCCCCGACCTGCGATCCGACGATGTCCACGGAGGCCTTCTCGGCGTGCTTGCACGCCGGTGACACGCCGACCGTCACAACGCCGTCGACTTGCCTGCCGGGCGATCCTGCGCTCTGCGCCCTGCTGCACCCCACCGCCACAGAACCCACCACGACGACGGCACCGTCGGCGCCGACCGGGACTGGCCCGGCGTCGGTGCTGCACCGTCTTCCGCGCCTGCACTTCTGGCCCGCCCTGGCGGTCGGTGCGGGCCTCCTGATCTGGGGCTGGAACGCGTTGCCCACGCCGACGAACCGACGCGGGTTCACGCTGAGCACGGTGCGCGCGGAGGTTGCGCGTGCGCGCAAGCGGATCACCGGCTGGAGCACGCTCGTGGGTGCTCTCCCTGCTGGCGGGTTCGGCTTGGAGGGACTGGGTTTCGCCGCCCTTGGTCTGCTCGTCGCGGTGCCCTGCTGGGTCGCGGCCGGACGCCGCAGCACCTACCTCACCCACGCGAGCACGGGCCTCGACCTGATCCAGGGAGAGTGGGCCGCGGCGTGCGACGCGGCCCGTGCCGCCGCCGCGCAACAGGCCGCGAACAGCCAGGCGCCGCACGACGATCTGGGTCTGGGCTTGAGCGCGGAACCGGTGCAGGTGCAGCTCCCGCCCGAGCCGCAGATCACCCTTGCGCAGGCGCACGCGCGGGGTGTCGGACACGCGCAAACGAACGGCTGGGCACCCCCGACGGGCAGCGCGCTCGCGGCGTTGACGGACGCGGCCGGGGGTACGGGACCGGCCGCGACGGCGCTCGACGGCGTTGCCCGCCAGCTCCGTTGGGGCACCTGGACGCGGAACGGCGACACGCAGGACTGGGAGCCTTGGGTGACGCTCGCCGGACTCCGCTACAACGTCGCCGGGCACGGTCTGGGCGACGCGGTTCTCCGGTTGCAGATCGACCACGCGACGCTCGACGAGGCGACCGTGCAGCGCGCCCTCCCGAGCCTCCTGCGTGCGTGGCGCTGCCGGTCCGCGACCGTCACCCGCGACGTGTCAAGCGGTCTCATCGAGGTCGCCGTCACGAACACCAAGCCGCCGACCGAGACCCGCACCAACCCCGCGGAGGAGTGGACCTGAGATGGCCGACTACGTCAATCCCTTCGCGTCCTACGTCGACGCTCCCGCCCCCGCCGAGCCGCCCGCCGAGACCTCCGCTGCCGCACCCGATCCCGAGCCGGACTTCGCCGCCGAGCAGGCCGCCCAGGCCGAGGCGCAGGAGCGGGCGCTGCAGCACGCCGCCGCCGAGTATGTGGCCATGCTTCCTGCCATCGAGGCGGCCCGTCCACTGCCCGCGACGGCGGGGCGGACGACCGAGCTGACCGGCGCCGAGAGGATCGCGGCGGGTGTGCGGAGTGCGCTGCGGAACAACGTGGGGAGCACGGTGCAGATCGTGCGCGACGCTGTCGTCGCGGATGTGCCTGTGAAGCCCGGCGTGAACGCGCACCGGCATGGCGCCTACCTCGCGGAATACCTCTACGCCCAGGGAAACCTGGGGCAGTTCGAGGCGCACGTGAGGCCAGCGGATGGGCATATTCTGCTGATCCGCCGGGGTGTTGCCGGGCCCGGTGTGGCATGGCGCGCAGCGGGTCCGAGGGCGCAGAAGTTCTACGAGGATGCGGCCTATCGGGACAAGGCTTTCGACCTCGTTCGGCTCCGCCAGACGAGGAAGAGTGACGGTGCGCGCCGGTATCCGAGGGTGCGCGAGTGGGGCGAGGACAGCCGCGGCGGGACCGTGACGCTCGACCTCTGCCCCGGCATGCTGCTCGGGCAGGTGCGGGCGGCGGAACCTGCACTACGACAGGCGCTGAACCTGCCGAGTCTCGTGGTCGACTCGGTGGGAATGAGACCGCTGATCCGGCTGAACAGCCGCGAGATCACCCGAGACTTCCCGAAGCGGAACCCGCTGTTGCCGGCCCTGTTCACCAGGCCCAGGACTCAGGCGGAGCGACACGCCGCCGCGGGGGATTTCGTGATCCCGTTGGGAGTTCGGGCGGACGGGAGCCCGATCCTCATTTCGCAGGCGGTGGCGCCGCACATGGGCATCTTCGGCGGCACTGGCATGGGCAAGACCGTGCTCCTGACGCAACTCGTGCAGGCGGCCGTTCTGCAGGGCGCGGAGGTGCTGCTGGTCGACGCGAAGAACGGCAAGGACTTACGGCGCATCGCGATGCTGAACCTGCCCGGCGTGGTCCACTACAGCGCCGGCAGCGAGGCGACTCTGCACCGCGCGGTGCGGTACGTGCGCGATGAATTCGAGCGCCGGAAGGCGCTCGCCGCCGCGCTGATGCGGGACGGCATCGAGTACCGCCCCGTTCCGCTGCTGCTGGTGTTCGACGAGGCTCCGGCGTGGATCGATGACCAGATCTCCGGCACCGACAAGGACGCGCGGAAGGCGGCGGAGACCACCGTCGCGAACCTCAGCTGGATCGCGAGCCAGGCCCGGGAGCAGAAGTGCTTCATCCTCACCGCCGGGCAGTACGCCTACGCCTCGGCGTTCGCCGGCCGCTGGAAGAGCAACACACAGACCCTGGTCATCCTCGGCCCGCCGAGCGAGATCAACCGGCAGAGCCTGTTCGCCGCGGGCGAGCCGCGGGACCGGGTGAAGGTGCTCGGCGCGCAGCTCACCAAGAGCATGAAGGGCCGCGGGATCGTGGCTGACGCCGAGACCGGAGAGATCCAGCTCTTCCAGGGGTTCTTCAACGACGGGGAGCACGCCGACGCCTTCGCCAGGGCGCTCGCCGAGACCCCGCGCCTGCGCCGGTTCGCTTGGGAGTTCCCGCTCCCGGGGCATGACGGCGGGGACGGCAGCTGGATGGACTGGACGCCCACCAGCGAGCCTTCCTCCGACGACCTCCCCGTGGTGTACCTCGACGGTCCCGACGGCGAGCCGGACCCCGGCGTCGAGGTCTACGACCCCACCAGCAAGCGGTACGCGCCGGGAACCCGTCGGCTTCGCGACGAGCACGAGCACCGCAACTCCTACGACCAGAAGTGAGGCCCCACATGAGCTTCCGACACCGACCGACCTACACGAACGTGCTCGCGAGTCGCGAGCTCATTCCGGGCAGCGCCCGTGCCCTCATGCGCACCATCGCCACCGCGACCGAGGCCCTCAATCGGATCGCCGTGGCTGAGTCCGGCGACCCGGCCACGGTGGTGGCCGCCGTCGCCGCGTGGAAGCGGGCGCAGGACCAGATCAACGCGTACACAGACGATCTTCTCGGCTTGGCGGTGCTCGGCGGGGCAGCGGTGAGCACCACGGCGCGCGCGACCGGCCAGCGACCCGAAACTCTGGCGACCCGACTCGCCGCGAGTCCGGCCGCGAGCCTGCGAGGCCTGGACCTCGTACGCGTCGGCGACGAGTGGGTCGTGGACACGTCGGCGGCGACCCCGTGACCGGCGTGCCCGCACCCGGCCTCGTCGGCCGACCGAACCGGACGCGGCGAGAACGGGGGTCCGGCGCCCTGACCAGCGCGTTTGATCCGGCGCGGCGCCGCGAGTTGTGCACCGGGCAGTGGAACCGGCTCGTCAGGCGTGCACCGTGCACAGCGCCAGATGTGCACGGGACACAGGGTGTGCACGGGCACGGTGCACGGTACAGGAGAGGGTGATGGGACGTCGGAAGGCGCCCACCGAGATCTCGCGCCGGACCGCGCGGGCAGAACTGCCGGCCGCCGTGCTCCGGCTGCTGCAGGCGGTGCATGCGGCGCAGGTGCCGCTGTCCGACCTTTATCTGCTGATGCAGAACGGCCATGCCGTGCATCCGCTCCAGGTCGCTGATGCGCTGGGCGAACTCCGCCGTGCCCAGGCCGAGGTGACCCACGCCGAGCATCTGCTGCTCGGTTGGTTGGCCCAGTCCGGGCAGTTCTCGGTGACCAGCCTGGCCCGCCGCGCGGGCTACGCGCCGGCCACCATGAGCCGCAGGCTGAGCGGCACCGCCGCCGACTACCTAGGCCGCGACCTCACGCGCAGGTCCGACGGGCGGATGCAGGTGAGCGACCGATGACCTACCCCGCGCTACAAACCCCCGCTACAGCCGCTACAGGCCCCGCCGCGGATCGGTCCGTGGAGGCCCCTGCAGAGGGGCTTGAAAAACCCCTGAACAGCGGAAACCCTATCCAACACCTGTGTATTCAACAGGGGTGCATCCCACAGCGCCCGCTACAAGCGGCGCTACAGCGAGCGCTACACGGGCCGCCACAGCCGGTGCCACAGGCCGCGCTACAGGCACCCCGGGGTCCACCGCGCCCCGTACTCGCGCCGCGCACGCTGCTCCGACCACCGACCTGTTAGAGGAGTGCCCCGGACCGACGCCCCGTCGACCCGGACGACTCACATCAGGAGCAAGAACATGAATCAGAACCCGAAGATCAGCGTCGAGCGCGTCGCCCGCATCTTGGCGGTCGCTGCGGCGACGAACCGGCTGCCTGACGACGTCACCGAGGAGGCCGCCGTCGTGGTCGCCCTGGTCGACGCGGGAGCGACCCGTCGCCGTGTCCTCGACGCGACCCGAGAGCTCGTCACGGCCGCCTGGATCCGCGCCGGTCGCGAGGCCGCGACCGCGTCGAAGCCCCGGCAGCTCAAGGCCGCGATCTCCCGCCTCCGCGGAGTCCGTGACCTGGAGGCGCAGCTCGGCCTCGCGCCGGCCACGGAGCAGCCCGCCACCGCCCCCGAGCCGCCCGCCGACCCGGTCGCCGCCGAGCCCGCCGGTTTCAGCACCGGATGGGAGGCCTGATCATGTCGATCCGAGAGAAGATCCGGCCGTGCGTCCGCCGGCCCGTTCCGTTGGCCGCGGCGAGTGCCGGTGTGGGTGCCGTGATCGCGCTGTCGATCGCGGCGTTCCTGCCGCAGTCAACCGCACCCGCGGCGGCCCCGGTGGCCGCGTCCACGTCGCCAGGGGAACACGACGCGGTGCCGGATCCGGCAGCGTTCCTCGCCGCGGCGCCGCCCGACCAGCCCTACCTCGGCTGGGCGATCCAGCACCACCAGCCGTACATCTTCCTTGCTCACAACGGTGCGGGCCGCACGTGCATGACGTGGGTGCTGCAGAGCGACGGCCAGGTGTTCGGATTCGCCGGCGGCGGGCCGTACCGGATCGGGCTGCTGCCGGCGCAGCGTCTGACGGACATCCCGCAGGCGCAGTGGGCGGAGACCCTCCGGTGCACGATGCCGGACAGCTGGATCAGCATCGCGCCGATTCCGGCGTCGGAGATGCCGCATCCCAGCGCCGGGCTGCAGCCCGGAGACCCGGTTCTGACCATGCCCGTCCCCCAGGGCTGATCCTCACCGCCCTACAGGCCCCGTACCTCCCCGGTGCGGGGCCTGTCCCATGCCCACCGCCGGCGCCGGTGCGGGCACCCGGTCGGGGTCGGCGGCCGGGGTGGACGGAGCGGAATCCCCGGATCCACGCGTCGGCGTCGTCCGGATGTAGGCCGCGCGGGCAGTGGGTTTCGGCGTCGTCCGGGGATAGGCAGGGAAGCTCGCGGCGTAGGTCACGGGCGGCGTCGCGGCCGGTGATGTAGGCGGCGGATTCGGAGAGGGACATGATGCGGGATGGTGCACCGGAACCCCGCCAGTAATCCTCCGCGGCGCGACCGCTCCGGGGCAGGTCACGGCACCTTTCTGCGGCGCGGATCTTGACCCACGGTTGACCCATACCTGTTGCGCACCTGTGTATGCCGTCGACATCGCAGCAGGTCACTGCGTCCTCGACAGACCTGGTGTAGCCAGAATCCCCAGGTGCGGCTAGCTTGAAAGCGAGCGTGGGTGAAACCACCGGGGGTTCAAATCCCTCCGCTTCCGCAGGTCAGAGGGGGTTTCGAGGCGCTTCGCATGGCCCCGGAACCCGCCTCATGACGCAAGGCGACACATGCGCCGGGCGTAACCGTGCGGCGTGTCATGCACCGCGGCTTGGCTCACCCCTCTATCCGAGGTGAGATACCGCCATGAAAATCCCCAACCGGGCTATCGCCGCGCACACCAAGCAGACGTCCGACCGCGCCGCCGGGACGTTCACCGCGCCGTCCGAGTCGACGGTCCGCGAGGACTGTCAGCAGCGGCTCGCAGGGAGGCGGCTCAAGCCCGCCACGCGGGCCGCCTACGAGTTCGCGCTCGACCCCATGACCGAGCGGTACGGCGCCCGGCTCGTGCAGAAGATGAGTAAGACGGACATCGAGAAGCTCGTCGTAGAACTGTGCGACGTGACGGGGCCTCGTGGGGCCGGGCGCACACCTCTATGAATTCGATATCGGCGCGGTGACGGAGTGTGTGGAAGGACCTGCACGCACAGGGGATTCTGCCTCGCAACGTCGTGATGCTGGTGGAGCTGCTTCGGAAGCCGTCGGACGCCCTCGACGTGAAGCTCGACGACTTGCTGAGCGAGGTCGAGGTGCAGCAGCTTGTCGACGCCGACGCCGACGCCGACGCCGACGCCGTGCACACCTGGGCGGTCGGCGCCGAGCCGCAACCCCGTCGCAACGTCGAGCACGGGAAGCTCCGCGAACTGTTCGTGCACCTCGCACTTCTCGGCTTCCGCCGCGGTGAGCTCGCCCGGGCTGCGGTGGAGCGCCGTCGACCTCGCCGGTGCGGCAGCGACTCTGACGGTGCGCGCGGTTCGCGTGGCCACGCGCGAGGGGATCATCGACCAGGGCGACGCGAAGAGGCGCGGCAGCACACGCACGCTAGACCTCCCGCCGCACCTGCGGCGGGTCCGCCTGGAGCAGCGTACGCGCACGCGCCGCGGGAGTCGCCGGCCGACGCTGCGGCCTCGAGGCTGACGCGCCGCAGCTTGTGTTGCCGCTGCGGAGCCCGTCTCGTTCGCGCTGCAACATCTCCCGCGCATACGAGTCCGACAGCATCTCTTCGGCTGCAGCACGTCGTGTAGCAGGCGCTACGCCCGGTGCGGGACGCCCAGCCGGCGGAGGTGCCGGCCGTGATCCTGGCGCAGGACGATCCGACGCCGCGCGAGGAGCGAGTTCCCTTGGCGGAGTGGGCGGAACGGCGTCGCGAGCTGGTGACCGCGGCGGCCGCGGCGTCCGATGCGCACGGCGGAGAGGTGGTGCTGACGGGATCGGTGGGCGCGGCGCACTGTGGGTGCGAACATCTCGCAGACGACTCGTCGATGTGCACTGGGCCCCATGGATGAGGGTGGGGATTTCGCTGCCGCAGCGGTGGATCCGCTGGGGATGGCGTTGGCAGAGATCACCCGAGCGGGGTGAGTCCCATGCTGCGCAACATGTCCTTGACGCCGTCGTGCTCACCGAAGCGGTAGGCGCGGGCCAGTAGGTCGTTGAACCGGCTCGCGACGCCGGGGTCGTCCGGATCGACCGGGACGGTGAGTACCAACCCGGCGCCGGAGCCGATGAGTACGGCGTTCGCGGCGAAGATCGCTGTGCGTTTGTTACCGTCGCCGAACGGCTGTGCCTTCGCCAGCTCGACGAACAGGTCGAGCGCGTTCTCGCGTGCATCGCTGCCGGCCAGTGCGGCGTCGATGATGTCCTGCAGTCCGGACTCGGTGAGGGCCTCGGGCTCGTGGCGTCCGTATGGGGTGTTGACGCCGATGGGTGGTTCCGGTGTCCTGAGTCGGCCCGGGTGCAGTGAACCGCTTCGGGTGAGCGTGGCGTTGATGTCGCTGACGAACGCGGCGTCGACCGCATCGGTCGCGTGGTCGATGACGTACTGCGCGGCGTCGCGCAGGTCCTGCAGAAGCGCGAGGTCCTGGCGTGACGTGACGCCGTCCAGGCTGCCGTAGCGGAGGAAGTTCTCGGTGTCGAGTCGGCCGGTGGAGAGGCCGTCGAACACCTTGCCGGAGGAGTACGCGACCCCGGCGAGATCGGCGATGGTGATGGGCACGCTGTTCTCCTTCAGAAGTGCGCCGATCGTATCGGTCGCGACGTGTCGGATACCGCGGTGACGTGGCACCGCAATCGCGCCGCGGTCGGCGGGGGCGGTGCGGAGGACCGGTGACCGGGCGACCGGACAGGCACGAACCGCGCGCTCGACCGGGTCGCAGGCTGTTACACCTGGTCGGGTTGCGCGCCTTACAAGCCGGGGATCTCGGTCTTGATCGCGAACAGCAGGTTCCGATAGGCGGCTTCGGCTTCGGTGTCGGCTTCGGCTTCGGTGTCGGGGGCGTCCTCGCCGAGCAGCAGGTCGCGCCCGTGTAACTCGCCCTGCACGCCGATCGGGCCGTGGCCGAGACGGTGTCAACCGGCTGTGATCCAGCTGGGGCACGTCCCCTCCGTCGCCCGATTGACCTACGATCACGACGCAGGCTCCGCAGCCGATGGCGGACCCTCTGACCAGGGGAGGTGCGATGTCCATGCGCCGCTTCTTGCCGGTCGCATCGGGACTGGCCGGTGCTGCGATCGCCGTCGGTCTGATCGCGGCACAGACTACGGTACCGATGTCGCCGACCGATGCGATCGGGCTCCATCTGGTGGTGAATTCGATCGCCAATATCCCCGAGAATCTCGCCGACATCATCGGCGACCTCCCCGCGAACCGACTCGCGGGCGTCGATGACATGACGGAGGGCTTGAACGTGTCCGGCAACTGGTGGCAGTACCAGCCCGGCAACGTCATCGGCTTCGACCAGGGCGACCTGGCGAAGGTCCACGGGTTGACCCACATGCTGATCCCCATGCCGGGTGTGGCGGAGGCGATCGCCGATCAGCTGTCCCTGCTCGGAGAAGCCGAATTCCCGATGACCCCGGGCTGCACAGGTATTCCCGGGCCGTGCAACAGCTCGACGTACTGGACGCCGTACTTCACGGTGGCACCGTGGACCCTCCTGTCGGGGTATCGGTTCGGGAGGGTGGTGAACACCATCGACTCCAGTGTCTATATCCCCTGGTCCAACACCATCGGCAGATTCGATCCGTTCGCGGTGGTGCAGGCCCTCTGGGACGCTCTGACCGGGCCGCCGTCCGGCGTCGAGAGCGTGCCGAGCCGGTCGGACTCCGCCTTCGCCCACCGTCGACTCGACCAGGCGTTGTCCGACGCGCTGAACCCGTTCGTGCCGGGTACCTACTGCCTGCCGTGTCAGGCCGAGGTCCCCGGTGCACCGGACTCCCTCAGCCGCGTACCGTTGTTCGGCGAGTGGTACACCTTCCTGGATTTAGGCCAGGAGTTCACCCCGACCGATCGACCGGGCCACCCCGACCCCACCTTTCCCGACGGGAACGTCGACGCTTTGTCGGTCTGGACCACCGCGGGTCAGCAGCGTCTGTGGTCGGACGTCATGAAGTCGGCCACCGACCCCGCCTACTCCGCGAGCCAGTTCACTCAGGCCCGCGATCTGCTTCGGACCGAGGCGACCAACTACGGCCCGTGGGTGACGGGCGCGCCGACGGGGATCGCTCGCGCGGGAACGACGGTCTCGCGCGAGTGGATGAGGCTGCAGTCCGACGTGCTGTCCTCGCTCGGGCCGCCCTCGGGTTCTGCACGCGACACGGCGACTCGTCTCGGCGTGGACTCCGCCGCGCCAGACGAGATTCCACCGGCGGTGCCCCCGCGGTCCGCCGCCGCGGTGACGTCGGTGGCGAGGGCGCTGCAGTCGGTCACCGCCGCCACCGGTGCACCCGCTGCAACGGAAGCGCGTCAGCATGGGTTCGCGGCGTGGTGGTCACGACTGACGAAAGTGCCGATTCCGATCCGTTGACGAGAGTCCGCCGGTACGGGTGGTCGGATAGCCGGTGGGCATACCGGCGGCGAGTCTAGCGATCGTTGAGGTCACGCCGCTCCCGGTCGTAGATTGGGGTGCGTGGCTGGTAGCGATGAAGGCGCGGTCTCATTCGGAGCCGTTGCCGGCGTGTACGAGGCGGGGCGACCCGAGTACCCCGCGGAAGCAGTCCAGTGGATGCTCGAGCCGGTGTCGGGCGGTGCGGGACGACGTGTGCGCGTCGCGGACGTGGGCGCGGGCACAGGCAAACTGACACGTGTGGTGTCGGCGGTCGGTGGTGATGTCGTTGCTGTCGATCCCGACGCGTACATGCTGGCGGCTCTGCGCGATGCGGTTCGTGATGTACCGACGTTCATCGGCACCGCCGAGTCACTCCCATTCCAGGACGCCGAGTTCGACGCCGTCGTCCTCGGCCAGGCTTGGCACTGGGTCGACCCGGTGACGGGATCGCGCGAGATCGGTCGGGTGCTCCGCGACGGTGGCGTCCTGGGTTTGATCTGGAATCTGCGAGACGACTCGGACGCCTGGGCCCGCCGATTGGACGCGATCATGCCTGAGGGCAAGGCGCAGGAGATGCTTGCCGCTGGAACCCCGCCCGTCCGGGCTCCGTTCGGTGAATCCGAGGAACGGGTGTGGCACTGGACCCGTCAGCTGACCCGGTCCGAAGTCGGGGACATGGTGCGTTCGCGAAGCTTCTACATCACGGCCACGCCCGAGCAGTGCGCCGGCATTGACGGCGCGCTGGACGAGTTGCTCGACGACCTGGGGCTCGACTCGGACGAGACCATCGATCTGCCCTATGTGACGCGTGCCTATCGGGTCGTGCGGCGCTGACGAGCGGCGCTGCATCGTCGCGCTCCGCGAGGTCGCGTTGTGGTCCGCGCCAGTCGATCGAGTCGGCCCGTGCAAGCCGAGGCCCGACGGTGATAGCGTGCCCCCGCGTGAATGTGCAGAAGTTCGCCTTCGCCACCTCGTTCGTTGTTGCGCGTAAGAGGCCGCACGGTGCTGCAGGCGAGGCACGTCGATGGGCGTTCTGAAGCTGCTCGGATACGAGCGGCTCCCCGCCTACGGCCTGCAGGCGGCGCGAGCCCTTGCCGACACCCGCCGGTGGCGTGTCGCCGGTGTCAGGGAATATCGGTTGTTCATCGAGCTGATCCACCGCGAGCCCGGCATCGCCCGCTACTTCACTCGGCTGTTCGGCGCCGGCGTGCTCACCCTCGGCATCATCAACATCTGCGCTCAGCTCGATCCACTCGGCCCCCACGGAATCGTGCAACGGGGACTGAACGTCGCCATCTCGTTGGTGATGGCCGCGGCGGGCTTCTGGTGGCGGTTCGCCCCGTTCCCGTCCATGCGGCGCGTCCTGATCTTCGTCGCAGGCGTCGATCTGCTGGTACCGCTCGATGTGGGGAGCATGTCGTCCCCCGAAGGGCGGATCGCGTTCGCCTGCGTCCTGTCGTTCATCGGCCTGTTCATCTGCTTCGCCTTCGGGTGGCGGATCATGCTGCTGCACGTGATCTTCAGCCTGGGCGTCGTCGCGGGCCTCACCGCCTGGGCTCACGTCGTCGATCACCGGGCGCTGTGGGCGCTGGCCCCGTTCATCGTGGTCGACGTCCTGGTTGTCGCAGCCGTGCCCGCGGGGCTGCAGTTCGTGGTCGACGTGGCCAGATCGGAGACGATCGTGCTCACCGAGGAGTCGATCCGCGATCCGCTCACCGGCGCACTCAATCGCCGCGGTTGGGAGACGCTCGCTCCCCGCTTCGCTCGGCGGTGCCAGCCGAACGGGGTCGTCGTGTTCGTGGCCGTGGACATCGACAGGTTCAAGGAGATCAACGACTCCCGTGGCCATTCCTACGGAGACGCCGTCCTGCAGCAGACGGCCGCGCGGTTGAAGGCTGTGCCACGTGCGGCGCTCGTGGCCCGCCCTGGCGGGGACGAGTTCGTCCTCGCGGCCGACCTGGCGTCACCGGACGAGGTCGAATCATTCGCGCAGCTGTGTGCCCAGCACCTGCGGTATGACGATGCGACCTTCACGGTGAGCATCGGCGTGGCGTATCGCGCGGTCGTCGACGGTGACCGTCGGATCGCCGAGGTGGTCGACTCGGCCGACGCCGCCATGTACGAGGTGAAGCGAGCAGGCGGAGACGGGTACCTCGTTGCTCACCCCGAGTGAGCAGACCACCGCACGCTTAGGCGCTCGGGCCCCTACACCCACAGCCGTCGCCGCGGCCTGTCCACATCATGTCTGCGGAGCAGAGCGTGCGGCGGACACCGCGGTGCGGATCTGCTCGGCGAGCTTGGCTGCGCCGAAGCAGCGGACCTTGAGCACCAGGTCACCGGTGCGCACAGCGACGATCCTGGTGAGCACACCGGACAGCAGATCGACCGAATCGATCGAGCGTAAGTCGACGGTGATGTCCAGCTGTCCCGACTGGATCGAGCGGTTGACGGCATTGGGGCGGAACTGAACGTCGGTGGTGGTGATGGTGACGCGGCTACCGACCCACAGGCCGCCGTTGCGATGTTTGTCATCGTCGCGGACAGGTCCGCCGACTGCGTTCATTGCGAAGCCGACGTGGACGTCCTCGATCAACGCGTTCGCCGTGCGCGAGGCGATCACTGTCATCGGTTGTGTCCCCTCATTCGCTGCCACCCGCGCATGAGCATAGCGACGATGACAGGTGCAGCCGCGTCACGACGTCGATTGCCGGCACCTCCACCGCGATCGCGCCGCACAGCGGTCTTCGCTACTCGGCCGTCCAGCCTCAGCCCATGACCAGTCATCAAGGACTCACCTCAGCGATAGGTCGCGGTAACGTGGCCCCACGAAGAATCGAATCAGCATGGTGCCGATACGAATTCGCGTCGGAGCGCGGTGAGGGCCGACCGTAGGATCTCGACGAGGGGCCGATCGTCGTCACCGTCGAGCCAGGCCTGAACCGACACGTACATCACCGCGACGCACATCTCGGCCAGTAGTGCCGCCACCGTCGGGTCGAGCCCGCGTTCGCTGAGCGCGGCGCGTGCCGCCTCGCTCAGCATCGCGCGCTTGCGGAGTTCGCGTTCGGTCAGGCCCTCGTCGGAACGGATGATGTCGCGGCGGCGGCGCAGGTCGGCGCGCCGGTGCTCGAAACGGGTGTGCGCGAATGCTTCGAGCGCGCCGGTCAGCAGCGTCATCGGGGGCAGGTCTGTGGGGGCCTCGGTGATCATCCGGGCAGCAGCGACGGGTATCTCCTCGTCGCCGAACAGCACCTCACGCTTGTCCGCGAAGTGGCGGTAGAACGTGCGCGTCGTCAGGCCCGCGCGGGCCGTGATCTGCGGCACCGTCGTCTCCGCGAATCCCTGCTCGACGAACAGATCGAGCGCGGCCTGCTCCAGGCGCTCGCGCGCGTCCGGTTGCCATCTGCCCACGTTTCCACCCTAACCGATGACATGTCGTGTCATTCAGCGTAGGTTGATGACATGTCGTGTCGTCAATGGAGTGGAGCAGGTCATGCGTGAGGCGGTCTGGATTCTGGGTGGGACGGGGCGTGCGGGCCACTCGATCGCGTCCGAGCTGGTGGAACGGGGCTGCGAGCCCGTCCTGGTCGGACGCGACCGCGCCCGGCTGACGGTGGCGGCCGCAGCGCTCGGTGCGGACACCCTGGTCGCCGGGTCCGTCGACGCGATCGCGGCGGAGATCGCGAATCGGACACCGGCCGTGGTGATCAACACGATCGGCCCGTTCACCGCCTCGGCGCCGGCCGTCGCGCGCGCCTGTATCGAGCACGCCACGCATTACATCGATCTGGCCAACGATCTCGCCGCCGTCGGGGAGACCCTCGCGCTCGGCGATGCGGCCGCGGCCGCCGGCGCCACCTTGGTGACCGGCGCGGGCTTCGGGGTCACCGCCACCGAGAGCGTGGTGGTGAAGCTGTGCGCGGGGCGACCGACACCCCGCGACGTTCGGGTGGACATGATCCCCTCACTCGCAGTCGACGGTGGACCCATGGGTGAGGCGCTGGCGGGGACACTGGTCGGTGGGATCCCCGGCGTCGACGGTGGTGGCCGCTTCCAGGGTCGCCGCTACCGCGACGGGCGTCTCGTCGCCGCGCCCATCGGCGGTGACGCCGTGCAGCTGACCCTGCCCGACGGTGCCCGCGTGACCACCGCCGGCGCCCCGCTCGGTGAGCTCATGGCGGCGCAGCGGGCATCCCGGGCACCGTCGGTCCTGGCTGCATCCAGCGAGACACCGCACTCCACCGCGATGCGGGTCCTGCTGCCCCTCGTGACACCGCTGCTCCAGGTCGCAGCCGTGCGGGACTTCGCCCTGAGGCGTCTGGCGCGGGTCGAGATCGCCGCTCGCCCACGACCGCGCGAGCACTCCTACGGGCACGCGCGTGTGACCTGGTCCGACGGCACGAGCAGCGAGGGTTGGCTGCGGCTCGGCGACGCGCAGGCCTTCACCGGTGCCGTGCCGGCAGAGATCGCCCGCAGGCTCGTGGGCGGCTCGGGCCGCCCCGGTGCGTTCACGCCCGCCGCCCTGTTCGGGCCGGACCTCGCCGAGTCCTGCGGCGCCGAATACCTGTTGCCGGCGGATGGTGACGGGGCCTGATCTCGGTCGGTGCGCGACGTCGTCGATGCCGGATCGATTCGGACTTTCTGTACGAGTTCGGGTCTCGACCGTGTGCCGTGCCTCGGACAGGGTAGACAGGAGGCGCCAGGACGGCGCAGCGCCGGCCGGGTACCGCCGGGAAGGACCTGAATGTACCGACATCTGCCGGCGCTCGGGATAGTCACGCACACCATCTACCGGATCGACGTGACCGAGGGCGGCGTCGAGCAGGTGTACGCCGACGACCGTGGAGCCCCGCCCGACGGCAATACGCTCAACCGTGCGCCGCTGCCGCCGGCCGCTGCGCTCGGCTCGTCGCCGGAGATCCTCGCCCGCGACTTCCGCGAGGCGATCGGCCTCACGGGGAGCCGACGTCCCGCCTGAGCACCGACCCGTCTGAGCGCCGACCCGTCTGAGCAACAAACGGCCCCAACCCCTTTCGGAAAGGAACCGCGCCATGAGCTTCGCGCACACCTACGATGAGATCCGCACCCGCCCCGTCACCGTCTTCGGTGCCGGCACCCTGGGGCGGCGTATCGCGCTGATGTTCGCCACCCGCGGTGGCGAGGTCCGCATCTACGACCCGGTCGTCGCACAGGCCCAGGCCGCCGTCGACTACGTCGCCGCGACCCTGCCAGAGGTGCTCGCCCAGCGAGGTTCCGGCGAGGCCGGCCGCGCGGTCGCCCACGACAGCGTCGGCGACGCGCTCGCGGACGCGTGGCTCGCCATCGAGGCGGTCCCCGAGCGGCTCGACATCAAGATCCCCCTGTGGGGCGAGATCGACAGGGCTGCACCCGCGGACACCGTCTTCGCCACCAACTCGTCGTCGTACGCCTCACGCCTGATGGACGAGAACATCCGGGACAAGTCCCGCTTCTGCAACATGCACTTCTACATGCCGCCGGCGGCCAACGCCGTCGATCTGATGTCCGACGGGCAGACCTCCCGCGACGTCCTGGACTCGCTGCTCGCCATTCTTCCCGAGTTCGGCGTGTACCCGTTCGAGGCCCGCAAGGAGAGCACCGGCTTCATCTTCAACCGAGTGTGGGCGGCGATCAAACGAGAGTCGCTCGCCGTCGTGGCCGACGGTGTCGCTCGCCCCGAGGATGTGGACGCCATGTTCCGGCTCAATTGGCACATGCCTTCGGGACCGTTCCAGATGATGGACTCGGTGGGGCTGGACGTGGTGCTCGACATCGAGGACCACTACGCCGCAGAGAACCCCCACCTGCCCGAGGGGCCGAGGCGGCTGCTGCACGAATACGTCGACGCCGGAAAGCTGGGGCGCAAGTCCGGCGAAGGCTTCTACAGTTATCCGTCGGCGGCGGTAGAGGGCTGACCTCACCCGCAGCACGCCGTCGTCTGCTATCACCGAGAGCGGAACAGCGACGGCAGGAGTGCAATGGCCACCACGGATGTCCGCCCACTCGACGGGGTGCGGGTGCTCGAACTGGGGAACTACATCGCGGCACCGACTGCGGGCAGGTTGCTCGCCGACTTCGGGGCCGAGGTGATCAAGGTCGAGCGGCCGGTGACCGGCGACGAACTGCGCAACTGGCGTCTCTACGCCGGTGACACGTCGATGCTGTACCGGACGATCAACCGCAACAAGAAGTCGATAGTCCTGGACCTCCGCACCGAGCGGGGCCGCGAGCTCGTGCTCGAGCTCGTCCGGCACTGCGACGTGCTGCTGGAGAACTTCCGACCCGGCACGCTCGAGAGGTGGGGGCTCGGGCCGGAAGTGCTGGACCGCGCGAACGCCGGCCTCGTCGTCACGCGGATCTCGGCGTTCGGCCAGACCGGCCCACTGGCAGAGCGCCCTGGATTCGCCGCGTGGCGGAGGCTGTCGGCGGGCTGCGCGAACTGGTGGGGGACCCCGACCGGCCGCCGGTACGGGTCGGGGTCTCGATCGGCGACTCGATCGCCGGGATCTACGCCGCGTTCGGCACAGTCATGTCGCTGTTCCAGCGGGAGTCCCACCGCAACAAGGGCTCCGGAGTGGTGGAGCTGCAGCAGCGGATCATCGACGTCGCGCTCAACGAGTCGATCCTGTCCGTCATGGAGTCCCTGGTCCCCGACTATCTCGCCTACGGGGTCCAGCGCGAACGCGTCGGCGGGCGGATGGAGGGTATCGCACCGTCGAACGCGTACCCCTGCTCCGACGGCCGCAGCATCATCATCGGCGGCAACGGCGACGCGATCTACGGCCGATACATGCGCACCATCGATCGGCCCGACCTCGCGGAAGACCCTGGGCTGCAGACGAATGCCGGCCGCTGGGAACGCCGCGAGGAACTCGACGCCGCCATCGCCGAGTGGACGGTCCGCCACACCGGCGACGACGCACTCCGGATCCTCGAGCGGGCCGGAGTGCCGTCCGGACCGATCTACACGGCAGCCGACATCTGCGCGGACGAACAGTACAGGGCGCGCAATATGATCCAACACTTCGACGTCGATACCGGAGGCCCCGCACCGGTATCCGTCGGCTTCCCGGGCATCGTCCCCGTACTCGGTGGGCGGTCCCTGCCCATTCGCGATGTGGGCCCCGACCTCGGCGAGCACACCGAGGAGGTGTTGCGGGACCTGCTCGGCATCGCGCCCGACGGTGCCGCGCCCGACGGTGCCGCGCCCGACGGTGCCGCGCCCGACGGTGCCGCGCCCGACGGTGCCGCGCCC
>NZ_BAABFR010000098.1:0-18638 GCF_039541155.1 Tsukamurella soli | reverse complement strand
GTGCGGCGGCGAGCGACCCGCCCGCGGCGTGCGCCCGCTCGAGCATGCCCGGGATCCCCTGCCCGAGCCCGGGCCCGCCGAGGTCGGCGGTGGAGGTGGCCGCGCCGTTCTCTATGCGCACGGTCAGCGCGGAACCGTCGGCGGTGAGGGCGACGGTGACGGCCGCCCCCTGCGCGTGCCGCGTCGCATTGGCGATGGACTCCTGCACGATCCGATACGCGGCAAGCGCCGTCGTGTCGGCCACCTCCGCGCCACCGGGCACCGGCAGGTAGTCGACGGCGATGCCCGCGGCACGCGTGCCCGCGATCATGTCGTCGATGGCCTCGAGACCGGGTGCGGGCGCGTGCTCCGCCTCCTGCCCGTCGAGGCGCAACACCCCCAGCAGGGTCCGAACCTCGCCGAGGGCCTCGCGCGCCGTAGCCGCGATCCCGTCGAACTCGGCGAGCACCGGGCCGTCGACGCCGGGCACCCGATAGCGGGCGGTCTGTGCCTGCACCACGACCAGCGACATCCGGTGGGCGACGATGTCGTGCAGGTCGCGGGCGATGCGCGTGCGCTCCTCGAGCACCGCCCGGCGGGCCCGCTCGAGCTCGCTCACCTCGGTCTGCTCGGCGAGCCGGCTGCGCGATGTGACGGCGGCGCGGAGCAGCAGGCACACGACGAGCGCAGCCGACAGGCCCGCGATCCAGCCGCCGCCCGTGCCCCGCTCGGCGCACCAGTAGAACAGCACACAGGTGATGCCCCACGCTCCCAGCGCCTCGGCGAGCGGCCGGCGCAGGTACACGAAGACAGTGGTCACCAGAAGCGCGATGATATGCGGCACCTCCCAGTGCCACAGCCAGCCCGCCACGGGCGCGAAGACGAGCGGCACCACGGCTGCGGTACCGGCGGTGATGCCCCAGGCCAGGCGCGGCTCGCACCAGACCAGCGCCACCGGCAGCACGGCGAGGCCGCTCACGATCGGCTGCAGCGCCGGAGAAACGTGGAGCGCGAGGTGCAGCACCGGCCACGCCACCGACCACATGATGAGCGCGGCAACGAGGAACGGCCAGTTGGCCTTCCGTGTGAGATAAGCGCCGAGGGGCGTCTCGTGCAGCGCGCTGTCGGGTCCCGCCGCCCGCGACGCGAGGTAGTCGCTCACGCCTCGTCCACCCCGGGCCACTCTGATGCGCCTCACAGAGCGGACCCGACGCTGCCGATGGGGACGACCGTAGGTCTCATAGGGATGACCGTAGGCCGAGCCCCCGCACGACGTCGTCATACTTTCGGGTGATATCGAGTCCGCGGCGCTGAGCCGGCATCGGAACGCCCGGGCCGCGCCCGTCGCGGGGTTGCCACCGGCCCGAAAACCGGGATATCTTATGTCCAGGTTACCGAGGAGGCGGCATGCGGATGGGCGAGGGGGTCGAGTGGGCGGCCCACGTCTGCGTGCTGCTGCACTGGCTGGAGGAGGGCGACATCACCCCCGTGCCGGTGGCGCAGCTCGCGGAAGCGTACGACCTGCCGCCCGCCTACCTGAGCAAGCAGCTGCAGGCGCTCGCCCGCATCGGGATCACCGAGTCACTACCCGGCCGCCACGGCGGGATCCGCCTCGCACGGCCCGCCGCCGTCGTGACCCTGATGGACGTGGTCGCCGCTATCGAGGGCCCGGGGGATGCGTTCGCGTGCACCGAGATCCGGCAGCGCGGGCCGAGTGAACCGGGCCAGCCGGCGAGGGACTTCACCGCGCCGTGCGGCATCGCCCACGCGATGCGCTCCGCCGAGCTCGCGTGGCGCCGCGAGCTGGCAGCGACCTCGATCGCCGACCTGGCCGCCGCCACCCCGAAGAGCATCGCCGACGACGTCCGGCGGCGGTTCCGCCGGGCTTGATGCCTGGCACCGAGCGCCTCCGGGCCATAAAACAGGACACTTTATATCCGAATAACGAAGGAGAGACACCATGTCACGTACCACCGCTGCAACCGCCGCGCCCGAGACCTATCGCGCCCTGATCGTGCTCGACACGCACCTGAGGGACTCCCTTGGCGCCGTGCTCTACGACCTCGTCAAGCTGCGCGCGTCGCAGATCAACGGGTGCGCGTTCTGCGTCGACAAGCACGCGACGGATCTCGAGCGCCGCGGTGTTCCCACGCGCACGGTCCACGGGGTCGCAGCCTGGCGCGAGAGCCCGTTCTTCGACGAGACCCAGCGCGTCGCACTGGAATTCGCCGAGCGGCTCACCGGCGGCATCGGCGAGGTCCCGGACTCGGCGTGGGAGGATGCCGGCCGCCTGCTCGGTGCGCAGAAGCGGTCCGACCTGATCGTCGCCGTCGGCACTATCAACACCTGGAACATGATCGGCATCACCACGCACCTGCAGCCTGCGCCGTAGGGGCAGACCTCCCTATGGGCCTAGGGACGGTCGGCCCCCACTCTGCATCCCGCTCCCCACCGCACGCCCGATCCCGGCTTGGGACAGCGACTTCCGGTGGGGATAGCGGTGTCCGGTCGGGAACCGCGGGTAGCGCCGTTACGCGATCGGGCCCCGCGCCGCCTCGTATGCCGCGCCGACCCGGTACAGGCGGTCGTCGGCCTGCGCGGGGGCGAGGATCTGCAACCCGACGGGCAGGCCGTCGTCGGCCGACAGGCCCGACGGCACCGACATGCCACAGTGCCCGGCCAGGTTGGTGGGCAGCGTGAACAGGTCGAACAGGTACATGGCGAGCGGGTCGTCGACCTTCTCGCCCAGCGCGAACGCCGTGGTGGGCGTGGTGGGCGAGACGATCACGTCGACCTTCTCGTAGGCCGCGGCGAAGTCCCGCGCCAGCAGCGTCCGTACCTTCTGCGCGCTGCCGTAATACGCGTCGTAGTAGCCGGAGCTCAGGGCATACGTGCCGATCATGATGCGGCGCTTGACCTCCGCGCCGAAGCCGGCCTCACGGGTGAGCGCCATGACCTCCTCGGCGGAGTGCGTGCCGTCGTCGCCGACCCGCAGGCCGTACCGCATGGCGTCGAACCGCGCGAGGTTGGACGACACCTCCGACGGGAGGATCAGGTAGTACGCGGCCAGCGAGTACGAGATGGTCGGCAGGCTCACCTCGACCACTTCAGCGCCGAGCTCCTTCAGCTGTGCGACGGCCGCCTCGAACGACGCCTGCACGCCGCTCGCGACGCCCTGGCCCTCGACGAACTCCTTGACCAGGCCGACGCGGACGCCGGTCAGGTCGCCCGCCGCGCCCGCGCGGGCCGCAGCGACCACGTCGGGGCCGGGCGCGTCCAGCGACGTCGAGTCGCGGGGGTCGTGACCGGCGATCACCGAGTGCAGCAGCGCGGTGTCCTCGACGGTGCGCGCACACGGACCGCACTGGTCCAGCGATGAGGCGCAGGCGACCAGGCCGTAGCGGCTCACGGCGCCATACGTCGGCCGGACGCCGACGGTGGCGGTCAGCGACGCAGGCTGCCGGATCGAGCCGCCGGTGTCGGTGCCGATCGCGAGCGGTGCAGTGAACGACGCGAGCGCGGCCGCCGAGCCGCCGCCCGAGCCGCCCGGCGTACGCGCGGTGTCCCACGGGTTGCGCGTGGGTCCGTACGCAGAGTTCTCGGTGGAGCTGCCCATCGCGAACTCGTCCATGTTGGTCTTGCCCAGGATCGGGATGCCCGCAGCGCGTAGCCGGGCCGTGACCGTCGCATCGAACGGCGGGGTCCAGCCCTCGAGGATCTTCGACCCGCACGTGGTGGGGGCGTCGACGGTGGCGAACACGTCCTTGAGCGCGAGCGGTACGCCGGCGAGCGGTGACGCGGGCTGGTCACCCGCGGCGAGCCCCGCGTCGACGGCGCGGGCGGCCGCCAGCGCGGCGTCCGTGGAGACGTGCAAGTAGGCGGCGATGTCACCGTCGACCTCGGCGATGCGGTCGAGGTGCGCGCGGGTGACCTCCTCGGAGGAGACCTCGCGGGAGGCGATCTTCGCGGCCAGGTCGGCGGCGGTCAGCCCGGTGAGCTCACCGGGCGAGCGCAGGGCGGTCGTCGAATCGGTCACGGTCACTCCTCCCCCAGGATCCGCGGCACGGCGAACCGATCGCCCTCGACCGCGGGCGCACCGGACAGCGCCTGCGCCGGTGTGAGACCCGGGACGGGCACGTCCGCACGATCGACGTCGACGTTGCCGACCGGCAGCGTGAGCGGCTCGACGTCGACGTCGCCCACCTCGGTCACCACCTTGACGTGCTCGAGGATCGAGTTGAGCTGGCCCGCAAAGGCGTCGAGCTCCTCGTCGGTCACGGCGAGACGCGACAGGCGCGCCAGGTGGGCGACCTCGTCCCGGGAGATGGCAGACATGCGGGTAAGTCTATGGGACGGCGGGTGCGAGGCCACCGCCGGTCGAGGCGGGGCTTCAGCCGCACGGTGACGACGGGTGCGCGAGCGCGATGCCGACTCGGGTCCGAGCTGTGCGGTCGGGCTCACGGTCGGGCGGGCCCACCGGGCGGCGGTCGGTCCGCTCGAGAGCCGTGTGATGTGCGTCAATGGACACCCGGGCTGCTCCAACGGGCCCCGGGGCGGGGCCGGTGCGACAATACGACGCGTGTCCTACCTTCTGCGCGTCCGCCTGATGGATCGCCCCGGCAGCCTGGGTGCACTCGCCGTGGCCCTGGGCTCGGTGGGAGCGGACATCCTCTCCCTGGACGTCGTGGAACGCGGGAACGGCTACGCGGTGGACGATCTCGTCGTGGATCTCGCCGAGCGGTCGCTGCCCGACATGTTGATCACGGCGGCGGAGGCGCTCGACGGTATCCGTGTGGAGTCGATCCGCCCGTACGCCGGGATCCTCGACACGCACCGGGAGCTGGAGCTGATCGATCACGTGGCGACCGCCGGTCACGACCAGCTCCAGATGCTGGCCGACCAGGTGCCGCGGGTGCTGCGCGTCAGCTGGTGCGCGGTGCTCGCCAACAAGCCGGAGTCGGCGTGGCCGCTGTTCGGCTCGTCCGGGCTGCCCGAGACGCCGCCCGCGTCGCTCGACTTCCTTCCTCTGTCCGGCGCGACGACCCTCGACGGTGACGCCGACTGGATCCCCGCGCCGTGGCGCGACATGGACACGACGTTGGCCGGCGCGCCGCTGGGCGCGATCGGCAAGGTCGTGCTGGTCGGCCGGCCGGGCGGACCCGACTTCCGGCCGTCCGAGGTCGCGCGCCTCGGCTACCTCACGGGGATCGTCGCGACCGTGCTCAGCTAAGGCTCCGGCTCCACGTCGGGCTCCGGCTCGGCGTCGTCGGGCTCCGGCTCGGCCTGCGGGCGGACGGCGTCGGGCCCCTCGGCGAGCAGCTTCGCGAAGCCGTCCTCGTCGAGGATCTGCACGCCCAACTGTTCGGCCTTGTCGGCCTTGGAACCGGGGGCGTCGCCGATCACCACGAACGCCGTCTTCTTGGAGACGCTTCCGGCCGCCTTGCCGCCGCGCAGCAGGATCGCCTCCTTGGCCTGGTCGCGGGAGAAGTCCTGCAGGGAACCGGTGACCACGATCGACATGCCCTCGAGCGTGCGCTCGATGGTCTCGTCACGCTCGTCCTCGAGCGATACCCCTGCGGCGCGCCACTTCTCGACGATGTCGCGGTGCCAGTCGACGGTGAACCACTCGATCACGGCGTCGGCGATCGTCCCGCCGACACCGTCGGTTCGCGCCAGTTCCTCCGCCGAGGCGGCGGCGATCGCGTCGAGGCTGCCGAACTCGCGCGCGAGCGCACGCGCGGCGGTGGGCCCCACATGCCGGATCGACAGGGCCACCAACACCCGCCAGAGCTGCTTGTGCTTGGCCGTGTCGAGATTCGCGAGCAGCCGCTGCGCGTTCGCGGACAGGGCACCGTCGTCGTTGCGGAACAGGGGAACCTGCGCCAACTCGTCGGGGCCCAGAGCGAACACGTCGCCCTCGTTGTGCAGCACGTCGGATGCCGTGAGCGCGGCGGCGGCCTCGTAGCCCAGGCCCTCGATGTCGAACGCGGCCCGGCCGGCCAGGTAGAATAGGCGCTCGCGCAGCTGCGCCGGGCACGACTCGGAGTTGGGACACCGGATGTCGGCGTCGCCCTCCTTGGACGGGGCCAGCGTCGTGCCGCACTCGGGGCACTGCGTGGGCATCACGAACGCCCGCTCGCTGCCGTCGCGCAGCTCCACGACGGGGCCGAGGACCTCGGGAATCACGTCGCCCGCCTTGCGGATGGTGACGGTGTCACCGATCAACACGCCCTTGCGCTCGACCTCCGAGGCGTTGTGCAGAGTCGCGAACTCGACCGTGGAGCCGGCGACGGTGACCGGCGCCATGTAGGCGTACGGCGTGACCCGGCCGGTGCGACCGACGTTGACCCGGATGTCGAGCAACCTGGTGGTGACCTCCTCGGGCGGGTACTTGTAGGCGATCGCCCAGCGCGGCGCCCGCGAGGTGGCACCGAGGCGCCGCTGCACCGCGATCCGGTCGACCTTCACCACCACGCCGTCGATCTCGTGCTCCGGGTCGTGCCGGTGCTCGCCCCAGTAGAAGACGCGCTCGACGATCGCGTCGGCGCCGGTGACCTTGGTGGTGTGGGGCGAGACCGGCAGGCCCCACTCGCCCAGCGCCAGGTACGCCTCGTGCAGCGACGACGGCGACCAGTCCCCGTCGATCCGGCCCAGACCGTGGCAGATCATGCCCAGCCTGCGCCGCGCCGTGATCTGCGGGTTCTTCTGCCGCAACGAACCCGCGGCGGAGTTGCGCGGGTTGGCGAACGGCGGCTTCCCCTCGGCCACCAGGCCGGCGTTGAGCTCCTCGAAGTCGGCGAGCCGGAAGAACACCTCGCCGCGCACCTCGAGCAGCCGCGGGACGGGGTACGTCGCCGACGGTGCCAGGCAGTGCGGCACGTCGCGGATGGTCTTGGCGTTGAGCGTGACGTCCTCCCCCGTACGGCCGTCGCCGCGCGTGGCGCCGCGCACCAGGACGCCGTCCTCGTAGACGAGGTTGAGGGCCACGCCGTCGATCTTGAGCTCGGTGAGGAACTCGATGCCGCCGCCGGCGTCGCCGAGGTCCTTCTGTACGCGCGCGACCCAGTCGCGCAGCTCGCCCTCGTCGAAGACGTTGTCCAGCGACATCATCCGCTCGAGGTGGTCGACCGCGGTGAAGTCGGTGGAGAAGCCGCCACCCACCAGCTTGGTCGGCGAGTCGGCCGCCGCCAGCTCGGGGAAGGCCTCCTCCATGCCCTGCAGGCGTCGCAGCAGCGCGTCGAACTCGCCGTCGGTGATCACCGGGGCGTCCTGGACGTAGTACCGGAACTGGTGCCCGCGGACCTCGTCCGCGAGCTCGCCCCACGCCCGGCGCTGGTCGTCGGTCGCCTGCTCCTGCTGCTCCGCCATGCGCACGAGATTAGCCGAGCGGTCCGACAGGTGGTCCCGGCGCAGGCGGCCCGATTTCGAGCGCGGATGGTGCCCGTGATACCCTTGTTACCAAGTTCACGCGAGGCTGTAATTCGCTTGTTGAACCAGAGGCCGGGGTGGTTACAGACACCACCGGCCTTGTCCAGTTTCTGGGGTCGACCGGAGACGAGGAGGCACCGTGCCGCATCCCATCATGTACCGCGACGACGACCCGTTCCTCGTCCGCCTGCGCACGGTCGCGCTTGCGTTCCCCGATGCCGAGGAGAAGGCGGCACACGGCCGGCCGACGTTCCGCTGCGGCAAGGTCTTCGGTATGTACGGCGGCGGCACCAAGCGCGCCGGTGACGTGCCCGCGCGGCGCGTCGAGCAGTCCGTGCTGTTCAAGCCCGACGATTCGGATACGGCTGCGCTGCAGCAGGACCCGCGATTCTTCGTGCCCGCCTACGTGGGTTCCTACGGGTGGCTGGGCCTGGATCTGACCGTCGCCGAGGTGGATTGGAGAGAGGTCGCCGAGCTGCTCGACGAGAGCTTCCGGCAGTTCGCCCCCAAGCGCGCCCTCGCCCGGCTCGACGGTGGCGAACGACCGGCCGAACTACGCTGACGCTCATCGGGTATCGACGCGCAGACGGTCGGTCAGACGGCCGACCGGGGAGACGCTCCTCGGTCAGCGTCCGAACCGTCGGTAGGTACCAACACTTCCGGTAGGTGTCTGCACCGTCGGTCAGCGGCAGCGTCTCCGTGGCCGACGAGGCCTACCGCGGCCCGCCGCGCGCCGCGCCGCCCCCGGCCCGCGATCGATCCACCCGCCGACGAAGCCGACGGGGTCGAGATGCCGAAATCCTGTCGCTCTCAGTCGCCCCCACCAGCGACCCACGGACCCACCGCGGCCGCGAGCTTCGCCAGGTATTCGGCTGCGGCGTCGTGGGATCCGTCGACGGCCGGGTACAGCACCAGGTCGACGCCGCCGTGGTCCCAGCGGGCGAGACGGGCACCGTCGGGCACGGCGTCGAGGGCGACGACGCGGGGCCGACCCACGCGCCCGGCCTCGGCCCAGATCTCGCGGAGGCGCGCCGCGGCAGCGGCGATCCCCCGGTCCCGCGGCGTGGTGATCCAGCCGTCGGCATGCGCGGCGATCCACCGGAAGTTCTTGTCCGTGCCACCGGCGCCCACGAGGACGGGGACCGCACCCGTCGGCTTCGGCCAGGCCCAGCTCGGCCCGAACCGCACGAACTCGCCATCGAACGACGCCTCGTCCTGCGTCCACAGCGCCCGCATCGCACCGAGGTACTCGCGCAGCATCGTGCGACGTCGCGCAGCCGGCACCCCATGGTCGCCGAGTTCGTCCGTGTTCCAGCCGAACCCGACACCCAGCGTGAGCCGCCCGCCGGACAGGTGGTCGACGGTGGCGATCGCCTTGGCCAGGGTGATCGGGTCCGATTGCACCGGCAGGGCGACGGCCGTACCCAGCTCGATGTGCCGAGTGACGGCGGCCGCCGCGCCCAGCGCCGCCCATGGATCCAGGGTCCGCATGTATCGATCATCGGGCAGCTCTGCGCCGCCGGTACCGGGGTGCGCGGCCTCGCGGCGCACCGGGATGTGGCCGTGCTCCGGCAGGAAATACGCTGCCAGACCCGACCGTTCGACCAACGGGGCGAGCGCAGCCGGATCGATCCCCCGGTCGCTGGTGAAATGCACGATTCCTATCCGCACAGCACCGATGCTAGAACATGTTCTCGTTTCAGTCAGCCGGTCGACCAGAACCGGAGTCAGCCCCGATTGCGGGCCCGTCGGACCGGAAGACCTCGTCCACGTGCCGGAACCGGCCGTCGGGCGTGCGGATGAACGTGTCGGGACCGGTGTTGACCACGCCCACCGGTCGTCCGCCGAGCAGGACCACGACCACGTAGGCGGTGGTGATCGCGGCCAGGTCGCGCAGGGCACCCATGCGCAGCAGCGACGCGGTGTCCGCGATGCCCTCGTGCTCGCCGGCCCGCAGGACCAGCCGCGCGTTCCGGGCCACGGCGCGCACCGCGAGCGCGACGGCGATGTTGTCGAGATCGTCGGAGCCCACCGCCGCGATGGCTCGCGCGTGCTCCGCTCCCAACCGCGTCAACAGCGTGCGGTCGCCGCCGTGGCCCATGACGGCGGGGATCCGCAGGGCCCGGATCAACCTGAGGTTCGCCGCGTCGGGATCCCGTTCGACGCCGACCACCGGCACCCCGAGGTCGATCAGCTCCCGGCACAGCCGGAGCCCCACCTGCCCCAGCCCGACCACGATGACATGCCCGCGGCGCGGCAGCACCCGAGGCCCGATGATGCCGGAGAGGCGGGGCCCCAGGACGCGTTCGACGACCCCGGCCGTGAACAGCGCGGTGAGCACGATGGTGAGCAGCATCGCCACGGACGAGAAGACCGCATACGCGCGGCCCGGCGGCGCCTCGTCGCCGAGGCCGACGGTGGCGATCACGCCCACCGCCTCGCGCAGCGCCCGAATGGGTTCGTGATGGAACGCGAACGTGAGCGTCGCCCAGTCGACGGCCAGGATCGCGAGCAGCCCCCACAGCCCGAGCAGCAGCATGCGGGTGCCGGTGTCGGGGGTGCGGACCAGGCCCGCGATGCTGTTGAGCAGCATCTGCCGTCGGGGGGGACGGTGGCGCGCGCCCCGCCGGTGCGCGAGCCCTCCCCCGGACGCGATCACCTCGTCGACGCTTCCGTCCGGCTGGAGGTGGGCGGCCACGACCTCGTCTGCGAGGCACGGGCCGGCGAGCGCCGCAGCCGCCAGGTCGGCCGGCGAGGTGATATGGCAGTGCGGCAGCAGCTCGGTCAGCTGCTCGGAGATCGTGCGGTCGAAGATCATGACGACCAGCGGGACGTCGGCGGTCACGTGCGCGGCGGCGAGTGCGTAGCGCAGCGAGGTGACGTCGTCGTGGGTCAGGACGGCGACCCCGGCCGGCCGGTGGGCCAGCGCGGCGCGCAGTTCGTCGTCGCCGGGCGCGGGCAGGTGCACCGTCGGACGCGACCGCGCCGCGAGCGCGGCCAGCGTCCGGCGGGCGACACTCCCGTCGCCGACGATCAGGTAACCGCTCTCTCCGGCCACACCGCCTCCCGACGTTTATGGCGTTCTAGGCTACCTTCCCGTGCCGGAGGGGAGGCGGCCGCCGCGATCCGTGTGGAAGTCGTACGCCGACTCGGCGTGCTCGGCGTCGTCGATGCCGTCGAGCTCGTCCTGCGCGTCGCTGCGGACGCCGATGGTGAGCTTGAGCGCGAGGCCGATCAGCGCGGTGACGGCCATCGAGTAGGCCAACACGGCGAGGACGGCGACGGCCTGCCGCCACAATTGGTCGACGCCGCCGCCGTAGAACAGGCCGCGCACGCCCGCAGGCGCGGACGCGCTGGCCAGCAGGCCGATCATCAGCGTCCCCACGATGCCACTCACGAAGTGCACGCCCACCACGTCCAGTGAGTCGTCGTAGCCGAAGCGGTACTTGAGCTCGATCGCGTACGAGCTGACCACGCCGGCGACGGCACCGATGATCATGGCGCCGATCGGCGTGACAGCCGAGCACGACGGGGTGATCGCGACCAACCCGGCGACGACGCCGGATGCGGCACCGAACGAGGTCGGGTGCCCGTGCCGCAGCCGCTCCATCGTCAGCCACGCCACCATCGACACCGCGCCGGCGCCGAGCGTGTTGACGGAGATGAGCGCGGCGGCGCCGTCGGCCTTGAGCGTGGAGCCCGCGTTGAACCCGAACCACCCGAACCACAGCAGGCCCGCGCCGAGCATGACGAACGGCAGGTTGTGCGGCCGCATCGGGTCGCGCGGCCAGCCGCGCCGCTTCCCCAGGATCAGGGCCATCACCAGAGCCGCCGCGCCCGAGTTGATCTCGACCGCGGTGCCGCCGGCGAAGTCGATCGCGCGCAGGTGGGACACGATCCAGCCGCCGCGGGTGGCGGTGAGGCCAGGCGCGCTGAACACCCAGTGGGCGATCGGGAAGTAGACCAGCACGCACCACAGACCGGCGAACAGCAGCCAGGTGGAGAACCGCATGCGGTCGGCGACCGCGCCGGCGATGAGCGCGACGGTGACCATGGCAAAGCCGGCCTGGAAGAACACGAAGACCATCGCGGGAACGGTGCCCACGAGAGGCACCCGCGGTCCCTGCGCGGTGAACAGGTGTCGCAGCCCGGCGTAGTGGAAGGGGTTGCCGAACAGCCCGGCTATGTCGGGGCCGAAGCTGAGCGAGTACCCGAAGGCCACCCACAGGATCCACACGATGGGGATGGCCGTGAGGCACATCATCATCATGTTGAGCACGCTCTTCGAGCGCACCATGCCGCCGTAGAACAGCGCTAGAGCCGGGGTCATCAGCAACACCAGCGCGGCCGCGACCAGCAGCCAGGCCGTGTCCGCGCCGTCGGGCACTCCTACATGGGTCACGGACCGTCCTCTCGCCGCGGCAACACCGCCGTAACAAACGACGGAAGCCTAGCGTCCGGGCCGTTCCCGCCGGCGCGGTCGTCCCCGTCGGGTCCGAAACACCCGCCTCGGCTCGTCGGCGCGCTAAAGGCCGGGTCCCTCGGCGCGGAGGTCGTCGACGGTCGTCATCGCCTCGCGCAGCTTGGTGAGCCACTCGTCGGTGTGCTCACCGACCAGGCGCACGCACCAGGCGAGCGCATCCGCCCGCGACCGCGCCACGCCTGCGTCGACGAGGGTGTCGAGCACCCGCCGCTCCGGCTGCCGCAGCCGGGTCATCACCGGGACCGCCTGGTGGGTGAACAGGATCCGATCGTCGCCGACGGCGACGCCCCACGACACCGTCCGCTCGTACCGGGCCTGCGCCTCGTCGGCGATCCGCATCCGCTGCGGCCGGGTCTCCTCCCGGAACCGCGCGGCGTGGCCCTCACCCTGGGCGGCCGACTCGCCCGTGCCGGGAAGCGTGCCCACCACCACGATCTCGTCGCGGTCGACGGTGACCTCGGCCGGCCCGTCGAACCACTCCGCGGGGAGCCGGCCGGCGAACCATTGGGGTGCGTCGCTCGCATCCGGTACCGGTCCGCGCTGCCAACCCGCTGCTCGGGAACCTCTCATGTCTGCCTCCTGCTCGAGAGCGATTACATGATTACATAATTACTCACCGGTGAGCGGGTTGTCGAGGAGTTCACGAATCGACGTCGGGGTCGATCGAATCGGCGCGTCCGAACTCGGTGTTCACCGCCTTGCGGGAGGCGACGGCCTGGCCGCGCTGGGCCGCGGCGCGCTCCGCGAGGCCCGCCGCCTCCGCGGCTTTGACATCGGCCTGCGCCTTGACGGCACGGGCCCGGGCGGCCGTCTCGTCGGCGAGCGCCTCACGCTGCCCCGCGACATGCGCATGCTCGCCGGCCGTGTGCCGGATCTCGGCCGCCTCGATCCTGTGCTGCCCTGCGCGCCTGCGCTGCACGATCACCGCGAGCACGACCAGAAGCAGTATCACGACCACCGCGACGATGACGATATAGACGATTGACATGGTAGCCATCTCGACTCCCTCACTTATTGCTGAATAACCAGACAGCAGTGGACACGATCGAATCGCGCCCACCGCGCATCGATGGATCTCCCGTATCTATTCCTGCCACCGAGAGGTGGCATCACCGGCTGGACTGCGGGATATTGCAGCCGGCTACCGTGGGATTCGCGCCTACATAATTGAGCACGCCGGCGACGACGGTCACCGCGACCGTCGCACTGCTGGCGCAGTTCTGTGCGGTGTGCGAGAAGTATCCGCGCTGCCCGGCTGCGACGGCACCGACGATCAGCCAGACCAGCACCAGCAGCGTGACCCATCGAAGGACCCTGCCGGCGCCGCCCCCGTAGCGCATGTCACGCCTGCCGAACTGTAGCTCTCCCATGGTCAGTAGTAGTGCCGCCGGCCGCCGACAGCGTGGCCGAACGAGCCCAGCGCCAGGAGTACCAGACCGATCACCAGCACCACGATCCCGATGACCCAGATGATGGACAGCTTGAATACGAATCCGACGATGAGGAGTATGACTCCCAGGATGATCATGATCGCCCCGTTCCGATGCGATTCACATCGGTGAGAATGTCGGTGGATGATTGTTGCCGACGGCGGGAGCACGGCCGTGATGATTTCAGTGTTTGAATGCCGATCTCATCCTGTCTCCTGCCGACTTGGTGTTTCCGACTGCCTGGTCGGTTCGACCCTCGACCCGAAGACGAGTGTTTCCCGTCGCCCTGCCGACGACCTTCTTCACGGAGCCCTTGGCGGCCTCGAGCCGATGTGCGAATCTGGTGCCGATCGCCATCTCGACGATCTCCATTCCTTGGTGTATACAGCGCTCGCCACCCGGTTGCGGGCGAGCTACGGGCGTGGACGTCGCTGCGGCACGCGCCCCGTGCCGTCTATCGTCGTGCGAGAATCCGTAGAACGATGAGCTGCACCTTTTATTCAACGCCGGTCAACACCAAGTGTCAACAGTGTTGGCCTACAACGTGGGGATAGGCTGATGCAGAGAAGAGAGGGCCACCTGCGATGACGATGGCATCGAACGACGGCACGGGGTCGACCCCGGCGGTGCGGGACTCGGAGCTCGGCGGGCGCGTCCGAGACATCCAGCTCAATCGGTCCACCATCCTGCGCGCCGCGCTGGAGATCGTGGACCGAGACGGTGTCGACGCATTGTCGATGCGACGGCTCGGTGAAGCCGTGCACCGCGATCCGACCATGCTGTACCGGCACATCCCGAACAAGGCTGAACTGCTCGACGGGATCGCCGAGACCGTGCTCGAACGCCTCCAGGTCGACACCACCGCGAAGGACTGGGCCGCCCAGCTGCGCGTGGTGGCGGGCGACTTCCGCGCGCTGGCGCTGGCACACCCCAATGTCGTGCCGCTGCTGGCCACGCGACCGCTCGCGACCCCGCTCGGCATGCGCCCGCTGGGAACGCTCCGGCCGCTGGAGTCCGTTCTCACGCTGCTCGTATCCGCGGGGTTCACGGACATCGAGGCCCTGCACATCTACCGCGCCTTCTTCGGGTTCCTCTTCGGCCACGTCCTCAACGAACTGCAGGAGGTCGTCGAGCGCCCCGAGGAGACGGACGCCGTGCTGCGGCTGGGGCTGCACCGCCTGCCGATCGCCGAATTCCCCCTGCTGCGCGGCCTGGCGTCCGCGCTCGCGTCGTACGACGGTGCCGCCGAGCTCGACCGCGGCCTCGACATCCTGCTGGCCGGCCTGAACAGCGTGCTGGGGCGCCCGGCTCTCCCCGTCGCCTGGTCGCACGAAGCCTGATCGCTCCGGTCGCCGATCAGAGGGCGTCGCGACCCCGGCGGACCGCCGGACGCCGCTAGAGCGCGTCGGGCTCCGCGGCGATCGTGTCCGCGGCGCGGGTCGCGAGCGCGAGCGCGGGACGGACGTACGCCTCGGGCGCGCCGGCCAGGCCGCATGCGGGCGAGACGAAGGTCCGTGCAAGCGCGGCCCGGGGCAGCCCGACGGCGTCGAACAGCCGGACCGCGGGCTCGATCACCTTCTCCAACACCGGCTTCGACACGCCGGGCACGGGTGGAACGATCCCCAGGCCCAGCACGCGACCGGATTCGACGAGCTCGCCGACACCGTCGTAGTCACGCTCGGTGAGCCGGGAGGGGTCGACCCCGACACCGTCGGCGTGCGCGCCGCGGACCAGCGCCCAGTCGATCGGACCGCACAGGTGCAACAGCGTCGGATGGTCCCCGAGCCCGTCGAGGACGGTGTTGAGCAGGTCCGTCGCATCCGGCAGCGGGAGCGGCGGGATCGGGTCGAGCCGGGTGAGCGCGGGAATGCGACCCGTGAGCACGATGTTCGCCATCGGCTCGTCCAGCTGCACGACGACGGTGGCCCCGCACCACCTCGCCAGGTCCGCGGCGTACGTGCGCAGCCCCTCCGCGAGGGACTCGGCGATATCGCGCCGCGCGCCGCGGTCGCGCGCCGCGCGGTGGCCGTTGACCAGCTCCAGCGACGCGGCCAGGGTGAGCGGACCGGCCGACGCGATCTTGATCGCGCGCCCGCGCCCGCGTAGCCCGGCCAGCTCGTAGACCTCCTCGAAGGCGTCGACATCACGGCGAAGCAGGTCCGAGATCGTGCGCTCCACAGCACCTTTCGCGCCGCCGATGCGATATCCGGTGGTGGACACGTCGACCCGGACATCCGCCAGGAGCCCCGCGGCGTGCCCGATCATGTCGGCGCCGAGGCCGCGCGCGGGTAGCTCGGGGACGTACGGCAGTGCGACCTCGCCCACCACGATCTCGGCCGCCGCGCGGGGGTCGGTGCCGGGGTGTGAGCCGACGCCGGTCGCCACTCCCGACAGCCGGGACGCGTCAGGCATGCACGGCCGATTCGGTGGCGCAGATGGTGCCGGAGCCCAGTACCAGGTCGCCGCGTTCGGCGTCCGGCAGGTACAGGACCGCGGCCTGGCCCCGCGCGACGCCCCGCAGGGGCTCCGCGAGGTCCATGACGATGCGGTCGCCGTCGGCGCGCGCCGTCACGGGGGCCAGCCCGCCGTGTGCCCGCACCTGGACCATCGCCGCGACGGGCGCGGCGGGTGCACTCCCGGAGGTCCAGACGGCACCGTCGGCCACGATACGGGCGACGTCGAGCCGCTCCGCGCGCCCCACCTCGACGGTGCCGGTCTCGGCGTCGATCGACGTCACGTACCGCGGGGCGCCGTCGCGCAGGGGCCCGGGCAGGCCGAGGCCCTTCCGCTGGCCGATGGTGAAGCCGTGCACGCCCGAGTGCTCGCCGAGCCGCTCGCCGGTCTCGGCGTCGACGACGGTGCCGGGCCGCACGCCGATCCGCGCGCCCAGGAATGCCTGCGTGTCGCCGGACGGGATGAAGCAGATGTCGTGGCTGTCGGGCTTGTCGGCGACCGCGAGACCACGCTCGGCCGCCTCCGCCCGGATCCCCGGCTTGGGGGTGTCGCCGACGGGGAACATGGCGCGAGACAGCTGATCGGCGGTGAGCACCGCCAACACGTACGACTGATCCTTGTCCGCGTCGACGGCGCGGCGCAACTCGCCGTCGGCCAGCCGCGCGTAGTGGCCGGTGGCGACGGCGTCGAAGCCCAATGCGTACGCACGGTCGGCGAGGGCGGAGAACTTGATCTTCTCGTTGCAGCGCAGGCACGGGTTGGGCGTCTCGCCGGCCGCATACGAGTCGACGAAGTCGTCGATCACGTCTTCGCGGAAGCGGGCCGCGAAGTCCCACACGTAGAACGGGATGCCCAGCACGTCGGCGACCCGGCGGGCGTCGCCGGCGTCCTCCTTCGAGCAGCAGCCCCGGGAGCCGGTGCGCAGGGTGCCGGGCGCCTCGGACAGCGCGAGGTGGACGCCGACGACGTCGTGCCCGGCCTCCACCGCGCGCGCCGCCGCGACGGCCGAGTCCACTCCCCCGCTCATCGCGGCCAGGACGCGCATCACTGCACCTGACCGAGACTCGCGAAGCCGGCGGCGCGGGCGCGGGCGACGACCTGCTCCAGCTCGGCGAGGACGGCGTCGACGTCGGCGTCGGTCGAGGCGGGTCCGAACGAGAAGCGCAACGACCCGCGGGCCGACTCCGGCGCCGCACCCATCGCCTCGATGACGTGGCTCGCCTGCGCTACGCCGGCGCTACAGGCGGAGCCGGTGGCGCACTCGATCCCCTTGGCGTCCAGCAGCATCAGCAGCGAGTCGCCCTCGCATCCGGCGAACGACACGTGCGCGATGTTCGGCAGGGCCGGCGCGCCGACGGCCGCCGCGCCGTTGATCACGGCACCGTCGAGGACCCGGACCCCGGCGATGAGGCGGTCGCGCAGTGCGGCCTGCCGTGCTGCGTCCACGGCGAGCCGCTCGGTGGCGACGCACAGCGCCGCCGCCATCCCCTGCGCCCCGGCTACGTTCGGGGTGCCGGACCGCAGGTCACGCTCGTGACCCCCGCCGTGGGCGAGCGGGACGCACGGGACGGTGCGACCGAGCAGCAGCGCGCCCACCCCCTGCGGACCACCGAACTTGTGCGCCGCCACGGTCAGCGCGGCGAGCCCGCTGGCGTCGAAGTCGACAGGGACGTGACCCACCGCCTGCACGGCGTCGGAGTGCATCGGCACGCCGACGGCCGCGCACTCGGCGGCCAGCTCCACGATCGGCGAAACGGTGCCGACCTCGTTGTTGGCCCACATGATGCTGACCAGGGCGACGGTGCCGGCGGCCGCGTCCAGCGCGGCCCGCAGGTCGGCGGGGGCGACGCGCCCGACACCGTCGACGGGGAGCCGGACGATGCGCGCGCCCTCGTGAGCCTCGAGCCAGTCGACGGTGTCGAGCACGGCATGGTGCTCGATCGCCGAGGTGATGACGGTGGTGAGGGCCGGGTCCGCGGCCCGCCGCGCCCAGAAGATCCCCTTCACCGCCAGATTGTCGGCCTCCGTGCCTCCGCCGGTGAGGATCACCTCGGACGGCCGGGCGCCGAGGTCGCGGGCGATGGACTCGCGCGCCTCCTCCAGCAGACGGCGCGCGCGGCGGCCGGAACCGTGCACCGACGAGGCGTTGCCCGGGCGCGCCGCGGCCGCCGCCATCGCCGCGATCGCCTCGGGCACCAGGGGGGTGTCCGCGGCGTGATCGAGGTAGACGACGGCGCGCTCGGAAGGGTTCATGCTCACGTAGGAGGATAACGCCCGGCCCGGGCGGCAGCTTCCCCAGCAGCTACTGGGGAAGCGCCGGCCCGGGCCGGGCGCGGGAGCCTCGGCGTTCGCGGAGTCAGGCGCCCACCGACTCCACCACCGCGTTGAACGTGGCGGACGGCCGCATCACGGCCTCCCGCTCGACCGGATCGGCCCAGTAGTAGCCACCGATATCCACCGGCTCGCCCTGCACCTTCCGCAGTTCCTCGACGATGGTGTCCGCATTCGCGGACAACTGATCGGCGACCGGCGCGAACCGCGCCGCCAACTCCGGATCCGCAGTCTGCTTCGCCAGCTCCTGTGCCCAGTACAGGGCGAGGTAGAACTGGCTGCCCCGGTTGTCCAGCTCACCGGCCTCGCGCGACGGCGCCTTGTTCTCGTCCAGCAGGCGACCGGTCGCCGCGTCCAGCGCCGTGGCCAGCGCCGTGGCGTGCTGGTTGCCGTACTTGCGGCCCAGGTCCTCGAGGCTCACCGCCAGCGCCAGGAACTCACCCAACGAGTCCCACCGCAGGTGGTTCTCCTCCAACAGCTGCTTGACATGCTTCGGCGCCGAACCGCCCGCACCCGTCTCATACATACCGCCA
>NZ_BAABFR010000097.1:0-18817 GCF_039541155.1 Tsukamurella soli | reverse complement strand
TTCGACTGCCGACCTCGGATCCGGAGATCAGCAGCACCCGTCCGGCCCGGTCACCGCCCGCCGGGCCGGACGGGTGGCGGACGGCATCGTCGTCGGGGACGCCGCGCCGGAGCGACTCGAGCGCCTGCTGGCCGCCGCCCGCGACGGTCGTGCGGAGTCCGGGCGCGGCCGGGACCTGCGGGCGACGGTGCACGTGCAACTGGCGTGGGCGCCCACCGACGCCGAGGCGGCCGCCGGCGCCCTGCGCGAGTGGCCGATGGCGGGCCTGCGATTCCCGCGCGGCGACATCCGGTCGCCGTTCGACGTCGAGCACCTCGTGCGTGGCGTGTCGGCGGGTGAACTGGCCGCCAGGATGACGGTGTCCGCAGACCCGGGCGTGCACCGCGCCCGCCTGCAGCGACTGCTCGACCTGGGCTTCGACTCGCTGCACGTGCACAACGTGACACGCGACCAGCGCGGCTGGTTGGCCGTCTTCGCGCGGGAGATCCGACCGAACCTGCAGTAACGGCGGGGTGCGTGCGGTGGTGCTCGGCCCATCGACGCGGGTGCCTCACGTCGGCGGCGTCTCGACCGGCGGGTACCGGCGCCGGATCGCCAGCCACGAGATCCAGCCCATGCCGACGATCACCCCGAAGCTGAGGATCCGGTACAGCACCACGGTGGCGACCGCGGTCGCCGTGGGTGCGCTGCCGGCCACCAGTCCGAGGATCAGCGCGCTGTCGATGATGCCGATGCCGCCGGGTATCACGGTGAGGGTGCCGGCTGCCATCCCGGCGCAGTAGGCCAGCAGGACCTGGGCGCCGCCGATCGACTCGTGGCCGACTGCGTGGAAGCACAGCCACAGGCAGGCGGCGTCGAACAGCCAGTTGAACACGGCGTACAGGCCGGCCATCGCGGCGTGTCCCGGCGTGAGACGTGCTGCGTGGAGCTGATCCAGGAACGCCTCGACCTGGTCCAATCCGCGGGTGGCGGGCCTTCGGAGCGCGCGGTTGACTCGCGCCACGGCGCCGCGGGTGACGGATGTGAGGGCCGCCGGGTGGCGACCGACCCACCGGACGCCGACGGTCAGAGCCAGCCCCGCCGCAGCCAACCCGGCTAGCGTCGTCCAGTGTGGACGGCCGTGTACAGCAAGGGTTCCGGCGGCGGTGATGACGGCGAGCGCCGCCGACGACAGGATCGCGGACAGAGCGATGCACCATGACGCCACCGCGGCCGACGCGCCGAACCGGCGCATCTGCCGGAAGTTGAAGTGCGTGGAGAAGGCGGGGCCGCCCGGCAGGGTGGCGCTGAGCGAGTGCGCGGCGTATGCGAGCGCGACGTGCTTGTACAGCGGCACGCGCAGCCCGGCCGACCACAGCAGGCGGCGCTGCAGGCGCGCGTACGAGGTCATTGCGGCCAACTCGGCGAGCATCGCGCACACCAGCCATCCGGGTTGCGGTGTCCGCAGCCGCTCGAAGGCCTCTGCGAGCGAGTTCCAGCCCAGGGTGAGTTCCACGGCGAAGAGCACGAACAGGCCGACGAGGCCGACGGTGCGCAGCCGTCGTCGGGGCGATCCCCTAGCGAGCATGGCGGACCTCGAACACGCATGCCGGTGTCCGTCTCGTCACGCGCACAGAATAGCCACCGTGTCTGTGCGCATTACGGACACGCTGCACGGGGGTGCGGTCCGTGCCCTGGCCCCGATGCAGGTCTGACTCCGACACGACTGCGGTCGGTGATCCCGTCGTCCCGAACGCGCCGTGTCGGCACCTCAGCCCGCATCGGTCGCGCGGTCGGACAGTCCCAGACGCAGGTGCTCGCTGTGGTACACGGCCTCGTCCAGCAGTTGCGCGACGTGGTCGTCGTACAGGCTGTAGACGATGGAGCGGCCGGAGCGGGTGCCCACCACGAGGCCCAGGTTGCGGAGCAGGCGCAGCTGATGCGATACCGCGGACGTCTCCATCTGTACGGCGTCCGCCAACTCGGTCACGGAGAGTTCGGCGTGCCGGAGCTCCGACAGGATCAACAGACGACTCGGCGTCGCCAGCGCCTGCAGGGTGGTGGCGACGCGCTCCGCGGCGCCGGCGTCCAGGCGGGCCGCCGGTCGCTGATCGCCCGCGGCGGTTCCGTGACCCACGCGCTCGACTCTAGTGCTACCGAAGGTCGGTGGTGTCCATCGATCGCGGGCGGCGCGGGGCGCGACGCCGCACGGAGCCAGCGAGCTGACCAGATCAATAACTGAAGAGCTGTTCAATCATTCTGTTATGGTGGGCCCATGGCCGACCTCGCCCGCATCCGCCGAACCCGCCCCTGGGAGCTCCCCGAGATGCGCTGGGCCGCGGCGGCGCTCGCGCTGTTCCTGGTCGGGCTCGCCGCGTGGTCGGGAGGCATGCCGGCCTGGTCGTACTGGGCGGCCTATCTCGCGTGCTACGCGACCGGCGGGTGGGAGCCGGCACTCGCCGGTCTGCGCGCGCTGCGCCACCGCACCCTCGACGTCGACCTGCTCATGGTGGTCGCCGCCCTGGGCGCGGCGGCGATCGGGCAGATCACCGACGGCGCGTTGCTCATCGTCATCTTCGCGACGTCGGGGGCGCTCGAGGCGCTCGCCACCGCGCGCACCGGCGACTCGGTGCGCGGGCTGCTCGACCTGGCACCGGACACCGCCGTGCGGGTCGGTCCCGACGGTGTCGAGCGGCGCGTCCGGGCCGCCGAGCTCGCCGTCGGCGACACCGTCGTCGTCCGGCCGGGCGAGCGGGTCCCCGCCGACGGCACGGTGGTCGGCGGAGCCAGCGAGGTGGACCGCTCGACGGTGACCGGCGAGCCGCTGCCCGTCGACGCCGCCCCCGGAGACTCCGTGTACGCGGGTACTCGCAACGGCACCGGTGTTCTGCGCGTCCGGGTCGACAAGGATCCCGGCGCCAGCGTCGTGGCGCGGATCGCCGCCATGGTCGCCGAGGCGTCGGACACGAAGGCGCGCACCCAGCTGATGATCGAGCGGATCGAGCAACGCTACTCGATCGGGATGGTGGCGGTCACGCTCGCCGTCTTCGTGATCCCCCTGTTCTTCGGCGATCCGCTCGACCGAGCGCTGTTGCGCGCCATGACGTTCATGATCGTCGCTTCGCCGTGTGCGGTGGTGCTCGCGACGATGCCGCCGCTGCTCGCCGCGATGGCGACGGCCTCCCGCGGCGGCGTCCTGGTCAAGTCGGCGGTCGCGATGGAACGGCTGGCCGCGGTGACCGCCGTGGCCTTCGACAAGACCGGCACCCTGACCCTGGGCAGCCCGGAGGTGTCCCGAACCTACTCCGCGGCAACAGATCTCGACGAGGGCGAGGTGCTCCGCCTGGCCGCGGCGGTCGAGGGTGGCAGCGAGCACCCGCTGGGCGCGGCGATCACCGCGGCCGCCGACCGGGCGGGACTCGACACCGCCGTCGCCTCCGGATTCGTCGCGACGCCCGGCAGGGGGGTCGCCGGCACCGTCGGCGGGCGCAGGGTGACCGTCGAATCGGCGACGGGTCCGGCCGGGGATGCCATGAGTGAGGCTGCAGCAGTGGCGGTCTCGGAGTCGCACGCGCGAGGTGAGACGGCCGTACTGGTCACGGTCGACGGCCGGACGGTGGGCGTGATCGCGCTGTCCGACAGGTTGCGCCCCGAGGCGCCCGCCGCGGTCGCCGCCACCGCGGCGGTGACGGGCACGCCACCGTCGGTCCTGACGGGCGACAACCGTGCGGCCGCAACTGCGCTCGCACGTCGCGTGGGCGCGGGCGCCGTGGTAGCCGAGTGCCTCCCCGAGGACAAGGTCGCCGCGCTGCGCAGCATGAGCGCCGCGGGGGCGACGGTGGCGATGGTCGGTGACGGGATCAACGACGCTCCGGCCCTCGCCGTCGCCGACGTCGGGATAGCGATAGGCGGTGCCGCGTCGGACCTGGCGCTGCAGACCGCGGACGTCGTCGTGGTGCGTGACGACCTGCGCGGCGTGCCGGCCGTGCTCCGATCCGCGCGTCGAGCTCGCCGCGTGGCGGTGGCGAACCTCGCGCTCGCGGCGACGGGCATCGGCGCGCTCGTCGTGTGGGACCTCGTCGGCACCCTGCCGCTACCGCTGGGCGTCGCCGGGCACGAGGGATCGACGATCCTCGTCTGCCTCAACGGACTCCGGCTGCTCCGCCGCGGCCCCGACCCGGCCACCGCTCGGGTCGGGGGACCGCTTCCAGGACGGATCAGAGAAGTTCGCGCAGCAGCTCGATCTGCTTGACCCGGCCCGCGGCGTCCTCCGCGATCGGAGCCACGTTGAGCACCGTCGCGCCGGCCTCTCGGAACGCGGCGACCCGCTCGGCGACGAACCCCGTGGGGCCGATCAGGGAGATGTCGCGGACCAGGGCGTCGGGGACGGCCTGCACGGCCTCGTCCTTGCGGCCGGCCAGGTAGAGCTCCTGGATCCGGTCGGCCTCGGCGCCGAAGCCGTACTGCGTGGCCAGCGTGTGGTAGAAGTTCTTGCCCTTGGCGCCCATGCCCCCGATGTACAGCGCGAGCTGCGGCTTCACGAAGTCCCGTAGGTGCTCGGTGTTCTCGCCGATCGCCAGGGCGGGACCCGCGTACACGTCGAGCGTGCCGAGCGCGGGATCGCGTTGGGCGGTGCCGGAGTCGAGCGCCGCCCCCCACACGTCGCGCGCCTTCTCGGGCAGGAAGAAGATCGGCTGCCAGCCCTCCGCGATCTCCGCGGCCAGCGCCACGTTCTTCGGTCCCAACGCGGCCAGAAGTACCGGGATACGTTCGCGCACAGGATGGTTGATCAACTTCAGCGCCTTGCCGAGGCCCGTCCCCTGCTCCGCCGGCAGCGGTATGGTGTAGTACTTGCCCGCGTACTCGAGCCGCTCGCGCCGCCATACCTTGCGGCAGATCTCGATCACCTCGCGGGTGCGGCCGATGGGTGCGTCGTACCGAACGCCGTGGAAGCCCTCGATCACCTGGGGGCCGGACGCGCCGAGCCCCAGGACGAACCGGCCGTCGGAGATGTAGTCGAGGCCGGCGGCCGTCATCGCCGTCAGCGTGGGCGTGCGGGTGTACAGCTGCAGGATCCCGGATGCGAGCTGTACCCGTTCGGTGCGGGCCGCGAGGTAGCCCAGTGCGCTCACGGCGTCGAACGAGTAGGCCTCCGGCACGAAGACGATGTCCAGGCCTGCGCGCTCGAGGTCGGCGACCTCCGCCGCGACCTCCTTGAACCCGCCGCCATAGTTGATGCCCAATCCGATCCGCACGGCCAACCGCCACCTCTCGTCATGCCACTGTGTTCACAGCGTCTCACGCCGCTCGCCCGGGGGAACATCGGGGCAGTGCCTGTGGGGGCGGACCCGAGGCGTCGCGGAAGCGCAGCCGCGGGCCCAGGAATCGCAGGCCCAGGAGGCGCGGACTCAGGTGGCGCCGGGTGTACCTCGGCGGAACCATTCGAACGCACGCTCGCGGGGCTGGGGGATCCCGTGGAACCAGCCCTGCGAATACGTGCAGCCGATCGCCTGGATGCGGTGGTGCAGGTCGAGGTCCTCGACGCCCTCGGCGACGGTGTCGATCCCCAGCGCGGTGGCCATCGCCTGGATCGATCCGATCATCACCCGCCGCCGGCGCTCGACGTCCTGATCGCTGCCGCGCAGCGCCATCACGAACGACTTGTCGATCTTGACGATGGTGATGGGGAAGTTGCTGAGGTTGGACAGCGCCGAGTACCCCACACCGAAGTCGTCCAGGCTGAGCCGCAGACCGAGGTCTGCCAGCGTGGACAGCACCTCGGCCGCGTTCTCCTCGTCGGCGATCAACGCGGTCTCGGTGAGCTCGATCCACAGGCTCGACGCGGGCAGATCGTGCTTCTCGAGCGCGGCGGCGAACCGGGCGCCCAGGTCCCGGTCGCGCAGCTGCCGTGCCGACACGTTGATCGACACCGCGACGTCGCCGCCCGGTATCTCGGAGCGCAACTGGGCTACCTCGGCGACGGCGGTGTCGATCACCCAGTTCCCGATGTCGATGATCATCGCCGAGTTCTCCGCGATGTCCATGAAGAACGCCGGCCTGCGCAGGATGCCGTGATATCGCCAGCGCAGCAGCGCCTCGAAGGCGACGACACGGCCGGTGGCGGTCTCCACGATCGGCTGGTAGTGCAGCTCGAGGCTTCCGTCGCCGGCCGCATGGCGCAGCGCCGTCGACACCTCCAGCCGGTGCCGCAGGTCTCCGCGATAGCGCACGTGTTCGCCCTCGCTGAGCATGTCGTCGCGGACGAAGCGGCGGCCGCCCGCGGCCTTCGCCGCGGCCAGTCCGCGGTTGGCGTGATGAATGAGATCGGTGGCGTCGAGGGAGATCTCGCCGCCGGTGGTCGCGATCCCCACGCTGGCGTCGATGGTCACCGAGCCCACGGACATCTCGAACGGCGCGGCGAGGGCGTCGACGACCGCCTGTGCGAGTAGGTCCGAGGCCTCGCGCCCCAGCGCGGTCGCGATCGCGAACTCGTCGCCGCCGTAGCGGGCGACCTGCGCGTCGGCGGGCACGGTCTGCGTGAGGCGGGCCGCGGTGGCGCGAAGGACCTGGTCGGCGACCACGTGCCCGTAGGATCCGTTGATCCACTTGAACTCGTCGAGGTCCACGACCAACACGCTGAGCGTCTGGTCGTCGTCCGGATCACGGGCGGCCAGGCGTTCGTCGAAGGCGGTCCGGTTGATGAGGCCGGTGAGTGGATCATGGGTCGCGCGGTCCTCGAGCGTGGTCTGCAGGGCCTCGATCTCCCGCTCGCGCACGGCGATGTTGGCGGCCAGCAGCGCCTCCTGGTCGTCCAACGCACGCTCCCGGATCGCGTCGGCGTATCCCGTGAGGACGTGCGCGCACACCGCCCACCATCGCGAGCTCGGCGCGGCGGAGTCCGGGCCCACCGGCTCGGCCGCAGCGAACGCTTCGACGGTCTCGGTGAGCATCGACGGCATCCGGTCGAAGGGCGACTCCGCGAGCCGCCGTCCGAGCCGCTCCGCCTCGAAACCCGACCACGACTCGGCGGCTACCAGCCGATCCATGCCGTGCAGCTCGAGGGCCAGGGCGGTCGCTGCTGCCGACACGGACACAGGCAGTGAGCCGCTGCTGTCGAGCGCGGCCGCCCAATCGCGGGCGATGGCCGCGAAGCCCGCCGCGGGGCGGGGCGTATACGACGTCCTCATCATCGCCCCTTCCTGGCTACCCCGACGAATCCACTGGCGCGCCGGACGAGTTCGGCCGCAGCGACCGGATCGTCGGGCCGCCACAGCGGGAGCTCGACCACTCCGGGCGCGAGCAGTTCCCAGCCGCGGAACATCTCCTGCACCTGTTCGCGGGACCGCAGGGTGTACGGGCTTCCCGCCTGTCCATAGGTCTGTTCGAACGTCGGACCCGAATCCGCGAGTTCGGGTCGCCCGTCGATCGTCGCCCCGTGCCAGATCGCGATCGCGCTCCCCTCGGCGACCCGCGCGCGTACGTCGGAGACGGCGGCGAGCGCGCGGTCGTCGTCGCTCACGAAGTGCAGCACGCCCAGCATCAGGACCCCGACCGGCCGCGACGGGTCGATCAGTTCGCGCACCGGCGCCGATCCGAAGATCGCCTCGATGTCGCAGGCGTCGGCGAGGGCCGCAGCGGTGCGGGGGTCGCCCCGCAGGAACTCGGCCGACTGCGCGACTGTGATGGGGTCGGGGTCCACGTACACCACTGCGGAGTCGGGGGCGAGGGCCTGCACCTGTTCGTGCACGCTGCCCGCGGTCGGGATCCCGGATCTCAGCTCGAGGAACTGCCGCACCCCGGAGTCGACGAGGTGCCGAACGACTCGGCGCTGGAATGCGCGGCTCTGCTGCATGGTGACGACGATGTCGGGCCACGAGGCGATCACTCGGCGCGCGGCGGCGCGGTCGACCCCGAAGTTGTGCGATCCGCCGAGGAAGTAGTCGCGGATGCGGGCTGCGCTCGGCACCTCGAGGTCGATTCCCAGGGGGAGCGGACCGGAACGCTCGGAGTCGTTCCCACTCATCGGCTCCAGTCCCCTCTATCCGAGGCCGCGTCTCGCCGCCGGTGAAACTACCTCGCTGCCGCCGCCGCGGACCGGTGGCCGACATTCTGCGGTCACAAGATACATGGATTATCCTCCCACGGCGTGATTCGGCACGCGAACGACGCACGGGCACCCGAAGATATATCGAATCCCTTGGTATGAAGGGCCCCTTGTCGCGCCTGCGATCGCGGGAGTGGTACCAGCGCGCCGGACGGCCGGGGGCGCTATTGACACCCCCGGATCGGACGCGTTGACTCGCCCGCGTGGACAGCGTCGTCGTGCGGACCGGGTCGGGAGAACTGCAGGGTACGAGCGAGGGTGGGGTGAGCCGCTTCCTGGGTGTGCCCTACGCCGCGTCGCCGGCGGACAGTGGGTGGCTGCTCCCGCCTGCACCCGTGCCGCCGTGGGAGGGCGTCCGGCCGGCCACCGAATACGGCCCGACGGTGCCGAAGAACGCCTATCCCATGCCGTCGCGCGAGATGCTGACCGAGCCGGTGGTGGACGGCGACGAATGCCTCAATCTGAACATCTGGTCGCCCGGGACCGACGGCTTCGCGCCGGTATTCGTGTGGATCCACGGGGGCGCGTTCCGCAACGGTTCGGGCATCGTGCCGCAGTACGACGGCACCGCCTTCGCACGTGACGGTGTCGTGTGCGTGACCATCAACTACCGGCTGGGACTGTACGGCTCCCTGGACACGGGCGACGGGCACACCAACATCGGCCTGCGTGACCAGATCGCCGCGCTGCGTTGGGTGCAGGACAATATCGCCGCGTTCGGCGGCGACCCGGCGCGGGTCACCATCGGCGGCGAGTCCGCGGGCGGCATGAGCGTCACCAGCCTGCTGGCGTCGCCCCTGACCGAGGGGCTGTTCCGCGGTGCGATCGCGCAGAGCGGCGCGGGCCACCATGCCACCTCGCCTGCCGGGGCCCGCGCCGTGAGCGCGTTCCTCGCCGACACGTTGGGCATCGAGGCCGATCGCGAGGCGTTCGCGAGAGTTCCACGGGCCGATCTGTTGGCGGCGCAGGAGAAGGTCGGGATCGTCGTCCAGACCGACCCCGATCCCGCCAAGTGGGGCGAGATCGCCGCCAACACCATGCCTTTCGAGCCGGTCGTGGGCGACGACGTGATGCCGGTCCTGCCGTATGGTGGGCTGCGCGGTGGCCGGGGCGCAGCCGTCTCGGTCCTGGTGGGCACCAACGCCGACGAGATGCTGTTCTTCCTCGCGCCGACCGGGATCGTGGCCGGCGTCGATCAGGCGGGGTACGGCGCGGTGGCCGGCGCCGTCGCCCGCTACGGCTTCGCGGACCCGGCCGCGGTCGTTGAGGCGTACAAGGGCGGCCGCAACGACTCGCCCGGCAAGGTCATGGCGGCGGTCGCCGCGGACTGGTTCTTCGGCATCCCGGCCGTGCGGGTCGCGGAGGCCCGCGCCGATCGGGCGCAGGCCGACGGCGGCGCCGCGGCGCCGACGTACGTCTACCAGTTCGGCTGGTCGTCCACCGCGCGCGGCGGGACCCTCGGTTCGTGCCACGCGCTCGAGATCGGCTTCGTCTTCGACACCCTCGCGGCGAGGGACGGCGAGAACCTCACGGGCCCGAACCCGCCGCAGGCGCTCGCCGACGAGATGCACGCCGCCTGGGTCCGGTTCATCACCGACGGCGCCCCCGGCTGGGAGCCGTACACACCGGACCACCGTGAGGTCCGCATCTTCGACATCGAGTCCGAGACGGTCGTCGACCCCCGCCCGGAGCAGCGAGTTCTGTGGGAGGGGCTCCGCTAGGCCCGGCCGAAGCCAGGATCAGCCGTGGGGACCGCGTGTATGCGGTCCCCACGGCGACATCCATCAGTACGGCGCCGCCCGGATCGGTCCCGGGTTGTACCAACCGTTGCGGGTCACCACCCCGTGCTGCAGCTCGGCGGGTACGGCAGTGTCCCAGGGGGTGTACTTCGTGATCGTGCCCCAGTCCCGTGACCAGTCGTTCTTCAGGTAGCTCGGCACGACCTGCTCGGCGAACATCGCGTCGGTCACACCCAGCGGTCCACCCGTCTTCCAGCCCTCCCACGTATTCGACGTCTGCACGGTGGCGCTGAAGTCGGGCGAGAAGCGATACTTCGGGATCTCGTAGACGCCACCGACGGCCTGCATCTGATGCTGGCACGGGAACGCGAACGCGACCATGAAGTCGATCGACACGACGGTGTTGCTGCCGATCGCCTCCTGCACCGTCTGCATGCTGGACATGCGGGGCGGAGTCAGCGCGACGAAGTTGGGTGACGGTGCCTTGTCGTCGATCACGACCCGAACGGTGTTGGTGCCCTTGGGCAGGCTCGCGGTGGGGAAGCGCAGGTTGCGCCACCACGGTGCGTTCCAGGCGTCGATCGGCGTCAGTGAGCCGAGCGGTCGGACCGTGCCGTCGGCGTCGGCGTGGCCGGCCTGCAGGGTGAGCGTGCGGCCCGATTTCACCGACTTGTCGACGCCCGTCGCGGCGACGGAGCCCGCCACCGACAGCGTGATCAGCGGCGTCCGGTCGGTGATCGGGGGCACCGCGTACCAGCCGGTCGTGAGGTTGGCGGGGCCCACCGCGCCGTTGCTGCCCAGAACGGGGGTGGTCGTCGCGTCGAGGCCGAACGGCAGCGGCACGTTGGAGCCGTTGACGGTGATCGGCGCACCGAAGGCGGCGTTGGCCGCCGCGTTCTGGGCGACCCCACCATGGCCGGGGGCCGTGGCGGAGCCGGTGTCGGAACCCGCACCGCTCACATCCGCGCCGCTGCTTCCTGCCGCGCTACTGCCCGAGTCGCTGCTCGACGTGCCGGAGACGCCGTTGGGATCGGTGCCGGCCGCACCGCTGGACGCACCGCCCTGCGATGTCGCGCTGTTCTGCGTGCTCGCCGCCGTGCTGCCGCTACCGACGTTGTCGGCGAGGTCGGTATTGGCGCTGTCCGTGTTGTGCCCCGGGTTCGACAGCACCGGATTCACCGATGCCGGAATGCCGTTCGGGGTGAAGCCCGTGTTCTGCCCGGCCAGGGTGGCCGACGCGGTGGGCACCCTGCCGCCGGGGAGCGGCAGCGGCTTCAGCTGGCCGGCGTTGGGATCGGTCTCCATCAGCACGTCGTTCGCCATCGAGCACGAGTTCCCCTCCAGCGCAGCCACATTGGACGCGGTCCAGGAGAAGCTGCCGCGCTGGCTGTACGCGCCCTTGGCCACCGTCGTCACGTCGAAGACGACGACGAGCAGCGCCAGGATCGCGAGGGTCGGGATCGCGCGTCCACGATGGTCGGACTCGGGCACGTAGTCGCGGCGGAAGTGCAACCACAGGCCGTACAGGGTCACGATGATCGCCAGCGCGAACAGCACCCAGTAGAACTTGATCCCGAACAGCTGCGGCGGTTGGTCACCCCACGAGACCCCGTAGATTCCGGCCCAGTAGTAGCCGTTGATGCCGGCGAACGACACCGCCATGATGTACAGCACCGCCGCCGCGAAGAACACGCGGTTGCGCCGCGACCGCATCAGCGGTGTGGTCGTCATCGTGCCGGCGAGGGCCGCGATGCCCGCCGCATAGCCGGCGTACAGGCCGAGGTGGTGGGTCCACTTGGTGGGGGTGAACGCGAGCAGGATCACCGTCGCGAAGAACACCGCCATCAGGCGCCAGACCGGCCCCGCGGAGATCCCCGCCGGGCGACGCCGGCGCAGCATCATCGTGAGCACCGTCAGCAGGCACAGGAACGCGAGCAGCACGCCGATGCGGCGGTTCACCGACCCGTCCACGGTGTCGATCATCAGGTAGTAGTAGCGGACGCCCTCCTCGTACCACGCGAGGGTCGGCCCGGTCACCGTCTTCACCCTGAGCGCCTCGCGCGTGGCGCCCAGCGTGATCGTGTAGAAGGCGTAGAACAGGTACGACGCTCCCGCGGCGAGCAGCGGCGCGATCATCGGGAGGAGGCCGTCGCGTCTCCGGCGCTTGACGATCCGCGTGATGATCTGTCGCGAGGCTGCGAAGATCGCGGCGACGGCGATCAGGCCGCCCGGCGCGGCGCCCAACGTGAGCGCGGCACACGGCAGCGCGATGGCGACCGGGAGCAGCCGGCCGGTGGCGATGGCGCGCTCGATCGAGACCCAGGTGATGAGGCCGAACAGCACGACCGTCGGCTCGGGGCGCAGGCCGTTGTTCAGTGGCAGCCAGATCAGCAGGAAGCCGGCTGCGCCCGCCCATATGCCGGCCTGCGACCGCGCCACCGCGGGGCCCAGCCGCGGGATCATCTCGCGCGAGATCACCAGCCAGGACAGCAGTCCCATGATCAGGGTGGGGAGTCGCAGGGCGGGCGCCGCCGACGTGAAGTGCATGATCGCGGTGAAGATGTAGTCGTTCCAGCCGAACGGGTTCTCGGGCACGCCGAAGCTACGGAAGTAGTTGATCATGAAGCCGCTGTGTGCGGCCTGTGCGCCCATCGTGAACTGGTAGCCGTCGTCGGACGTGTTGGGGCCGATCAGCCACCACAGCAGGAGGATCCCGATCACGGTCAGGTCCACGGGGCGCGGGCGCAGCCACCCGGTCGGCATGGCGCGCACGTGCCCGCGCCCGTCGCGCAGGTCGAGGAAGCCGAGCGCCACCATCGACACGATCGTCGCGATGATGCCGACGATGATCGCGAGGCGCTTGATCACGGTGGGGCTGGTGCTGTACCGGGTGTCGACGACGGCGTGGAACGTCAGGCCCGAGGTCGCGGTGGTCGCGGGCAGATCGGTGTACACGCCGGTCACCTGCGGTCGCAGGTTGGGATCGTTGACGGAGCGGGACGAGTTGGGCGTCGACAGCCCGGTGAACGCCGCAGCGGTGGTCTTGGGTGTCGAGTCGAACGTGATCGCACAGCCCGGGGTTGAGAGCACGTCGGCGCGGGCGGCGGTGATCAGCGGTACGTCACGGTCGCTCAGGGTGACGGTGTCGTTCGTCGCCCGGATGAACAGTCCCTGCAGGCTGGGACGCGAGCCCTGGGCGGGCAGCGTCGACAGCAGCGTCCCGCCATCGCGCGGCAGGTCGCGCACCGTCGCACACGGCACGGAGATGTGCAGCTCGAGCGGCGTGTAGGCGACCAGCGGGGCATCGACGTTGCCGACCACCCCGTGTTGCGGCCAGTCCAGCGTGGTGGTGCGCTCGTGTACCGGCAGTAGCGGGGTGAGGCAGGCCAGCACGAAGCCGAGCAGGCCGCATACCGCGGCGACGATCCGCCACCGGGTGTACCGCTGGTCCGCGGGCGGCTGCGTGGGTTTCGCGGGGGCGGCGGCGGGGGAGCCCGCGGTCGGGTTCGACGGTGCGCTTTCCATTGCTGCCCCTAGTGTCCTGTGTAGACGGTCTGGTTGGTGATCGCCCGGATCGGGCCCGGCCGCCACCAGCCGCTGCGTTCCTGGATGCCCAACCGCAGCCGCGCGGCAGGCGCGGGCGAGACCTCGCTGTACATCTGCAGGTCGCCCCAGTCGCGCTGGAGGTCACCGGTCATGTACGTCGGCAACGTCGTGGTCTTGAGCAGGGTGTCCGGCACCGTCAGCGGGCCTCCCGCCTCCGTCGCCTGCCACGTGCGGGAGGATGCGATGGCGTCCTTGCGGGTGGGCAGGATGCGCCATCTCGGTACCTCGTAGACGCCGTTGTGGATGCCCATCGGCCGCTGGCAGGGGAACTGCTGGCCGACGAGCAGATCGAGCAGCACGGGGGCGCGGCTGCCCACGACCTGCTGCAGTGTCCGCAGCCGTGGCACCCGCGGCGGGGTCACCGCGACCCATTGCTGTGCGCCGAGGTTCGAGTCGATCACGTGCAGCCGCACCACGTTGGCGTCACGTGGGATCGCCGTCATCGGCACCCGCAGGTTGCGCCAGGGCATGTTGGGCCCGGGGTCGATGGGGGCGATGCGGCCCTGGTCGCTGATCGTGCCGTCGGCGGCGCGGTGCGCCCACTCGAGGTACACGGGCTGGCCGTAGGTGGAGGCGCCGGTGGCGTCCACCGACGCGATCGAGCCGGCCGCCGAGAACGCGATCAGCGGGGTGTCCTTGGTCCGCGCCGGCAGCGCGTACCACTCGGACAGCAACTCGGCGGGCGCGGTGTTCTGCCCGTAGCTGCCCACGACGGGCGTCCGCGCCGGGTCGAGGCCGTAGGGGAGCGCGGCGGTGCTGCCGTTGATCGTGCGCGGGCCGGTGCCGCCGCCGGTGCCGGCCGTGGTGGCCGAGGAGGCGAACGGGATCATCACCGGCGACGCCACGTTGATCTGGCCGGGCGCGGCGCCCGTCGGCTGCGGGCTCAGGTCCGACGCGACACCGTCGGGCGTGAAGCCGTGGGTGCCCGGGCCGGTGAGCGACTGCGACTCCGGGCGACCGTCGGCGGGGCGCAGCAGGTTCGCGCTGGGATCGGTCTCCACCAGCACCTTGGACGCCATGCCGCACCGGTCGCCCGTGACCGCCGCGAGGTTGGAGTCCATCACGGAGAAGGAGGCGCGGCTCGACACCCCGGCCTTGACGAAGATCAAGGCCTCGCCCACCACCAGGAGACCCAGCACAACGGTGAGCGGCAGCGATGCCAGCTGCAGGCGGCGTCGTCCTCGGCGGGCCAGGCGCCGGTCGTCGGCGCTGCGGTGGCTCAGTTCGGTGTCGTCGGCGTCGACCACGGCCTCGTCGGCCAGTCCGCCGTGCCCGCGCTGCTGGAAGTCGATCCGGAAGTGCTGCCACGCCGCGATGATGCCCGCGACGCCCGCCAACACCAGCAGCACGTTGGAGAAGGTGATCGCGTGCAGCTGCGGGCGCCGGTCGAACCACGGCACGCCCCAGGCGTAGGGCCAGATCCAGTTGTTGTAGCCGGCGAAGGCGGCGGCGAGCGCGAACAGGATGCCGCACAGGAAGAACGTGAAGTTGCGGATCGAGTGGCGCGCCGCCTCGACCACCGCCACCGTCGTCACCGCCGCGAGCGCGGCCGCGAACGCCGCGTACCCGCCGAACTGGATGGTCCACTTGGTGGGAGTCAGCGTCATCAGCGCGGCGCCGATGAACACGGCGCCGACCATCCGCCAGACCGGGCCCGGGTCGACCCGCGGGATGCGCTTCACGCGCAGCATCACGAAGGTGGTGACGAACAGGCACACGACCAGCAGGTACACGGGGACGCGGCGGACCAGCGAGCCGTCGGTGGTGGTCACGGTGAGGAAGTAGTAGCGCAGGTACTCCTGTGTCCACGGCGATGCCGGGCCCACCTCGATGCGGATCCGGATGGCCTCGGCCACCGATGCCAGCGACTGGTCGCGGAACGCCACGGGCACGAACACCACGGCCGCCGCGAGCACCGGCAGCAGCAGCGCCGCCACGCCGGCCTCCCGCCGGCGGGTGACGAGGACCTTGAGGATCGGCGCCGCGGACGCGATCAGCAACGCCGTCGCGATGATGCCGTGCGGCGCGAGCGCGAACGTCATGCCCGCGGTGAGCGCCGCGACGGCGGCGGGGAAGGCGCGGCGGGTGGCGATGGTGCGCTCGACCGCAGCCCAGGTGATGACGGTGCCGAGCGCGATCATCGGCTCGGAGCGCAGACCCGAGTTGAGCGGGAACCAGAAGGCCAGCAGCATGGCGGCGGCCGCCCACATGGCGAGCGGGAAGCGGTGCAGCGCCGGTCCGAGCCGCGGCAGGATCACCCGGGACAGCAGCAGCCACGTGGCGATGCCCGCGACCATCGACGGGATGCGCATGAACACGCCGACGGACGAGATCGACGCCCAGTGTCCGAGGAACGTGTAGTACCAGTCGAACGGGGCCTCGGGTGCGCCGAAGAAGCGGTAGTAGTCGGGGGTGTAGCCGGCCTGCCGGGCGACCTTGCCCATGGTGAGGATGTAGCCGTCGTCGGACGTGCCGCCGCCCAGGAAGTCCCAGACCACGATGCCGCCGATGGTCGCGATGTCCACGGGCCGCGGCCGCAGCAGCGCGGCCCAGCGGCGCGGGCCGATGCGGCGCTGGTAGCCGTGGCGGCGGTCCAGCAGTAGCAGGCAGACGACCGAGGCGAGCACGCACAGCAGGCCGACGACGATGGCCGCCAGCTTCAGCGGCGACGGCGACACGTCGAAGCGGGTGTCGATGGTGACGTGCGCCGCGAGTCCAGGGCCGGCGGCGCGGACCTGCGCGGGCGTGAGGTCGGTGTACAGCCCGGCGACGACGGGACGGTCCTCGGTCTTCGAGGTCCCGTCGATGCCGATGCCGTCGAAGCTGGCGCCGACGTTCTTCATCGTCGACCACAGCCGCAGCCGCGTGCACCGGCTCAGGTCGGCGACCGGTGCAGCGGCGACCACCGTCGACCGGAACGTGACCGTGACCACCTTGTCCGCCACGGTCACCGTCAAGCCCAGGTTCTTGGCGCTCGCATTGCGGGACACGGTGCCGAGCACGGTGCCGCCCCCGGCGAGATCGGCGATCGCCCGGCACGGGATGGTGGCGTGCAGCTCCTGCGGGGACTGCGACACCAGCGACGCGGTGACGTTGGCGGTGGTGGACTCGGCCGTCATCTGCGGCCACTCGAGCGCCGCAGTGTGCTGGCGCACGGGCAGCAGCGGGGTGAGCAGGCAGAGCACGATACCGATGAGACCGGTCACCACGGCGACGACCCTGATGAGCGACCGCCGCGAACTGCGGGAGGCGTCGGTTCTCGGCGGGCCGCTCGCGGGCGTTGACGTCACTGACACGGCTGCCCATGCTAGGCGAGCGGCCTGGGCCGTCCGCGGTCCGCCTCGTTCCTCCAGCCCATCATCAGCGCATTCTCAGGCGCGCGACACGTCGCGCGTACGCCTCGCGGTGGCTAGTCCTCGCGGATCGGCGAGCCCGAATGCACACCCCAGACCTGCTCGGTCCCGAGCGTGATGTCGGCCGGAACAGTGGTCGGGTCGTACGGCGTGAACCGCTCCAGCTCACCGAAATCCTGGCCCAGATCGCCGCGCAGGTACGCGGGCACCTTGGTGGCCTGCAGCAGCAACTCGGCCCAGCCGAGCGGTCCGCCGCCTGTCAGGCCCTCCCAGTCGGCCGTCACCGGAGACAGGTTCTGATCGGGCAGGATCCGCCACTTCGGCACCTCGGCGACACCCGCGTGGTGCTCGAGCGGGCGCTGGCAGGGATAGGCGAGCCCGGAGGTCCAGTCCAGCAGCACCGGGTCGGTGCGGCCGACCAACCGCTGCAGGGTGAGCAGCTTCGACATGCGCGGCGGCGTGATCGCGAGCCAGTGGTCGATCGCGAGGTCGTCGTCGATGGCGATGATGCGGATCGCGGTCGCGTTCGCCGGCAGGTCCGAGCGAGGCAGCCGCAGGTTCCGCCATGCCGGCTCGGGGCCGATGTCGATGAACGACTTCTTGCCCGCCACGGTGCGGCCGTCGTCCGTGGAGTACTCGATGTACAGCTCGTCGCCCGTGAACTTGCCCGCCGCGGACAGCGTGACGAGGTTCCGGTCGGGCTCCGCCGGCGGGAGCCGGTACCACTGGGTCTGGATGCGGGCGGCGGTCTGTACGTCGGGCGAGTAGGAGCCGAGGACGGGGGTGCGGGCCGGGTCCAGCCCGTACGGCAGCTTGATGTGCGAGCCGTTGACGCCGGCCGTCACCGTGCGGCCGGAGGTGGTCTCCTGCGGCAGGCTCGCCATCGCGTCGAGGCTGGTGAACGAGTCGTCGCCGGACAGAGTGGACGTGGCGCTGATGATGGTGGGGACGCCGTCGGGGGTGACGCCGACGGTGCCGGGCCCGTCCAGTCCGTCCTTCGGGGCGCCCGTGAGGGGCGTGAGCAGTCCCGCGCTGGGGTCTGGTTCGGTCTCGACGAAGTCGGCGAAGTTGCAGGTGTGGCCCGCGAGGGTGCGGACGTTGGCCTTGCCGACCGAGTACGACGAGTGCATCGTGATGGTGGCGGTGGCCACCAGCGTGGCCACGCTCACGACCACGACCAGGCCCGACGCCCAGCTGAGCGGCGACTGGCGCCCGGCGCCGCGCACCACGAACCGGGCCGCCCGGCGCGGGGACAGGCGGCGCGGTTCGGGTGACATGTCCAGTTCCGGACCGGGTTCGCCGTCCTCGCGGAAGTGCAGCCAGCCCGCGTAGAGCACCGACAGCCCGGCGCAGACGAAGAACACGTTGCCCAGGCCGAGCACCGTCGACGTCCCCCACGGGACGCCGTAGTTCGCCACGTACCACCAGCCGTTGGGGCCGGCGAACGACAGCCCGAGTACGAACAGCAGCCCGGCGCCGGCGATCGCGCGGTTGCGCGGGCTGCGCATCGCTACTGGTGCGAGGGCCGCGGCCGTCACCGCCGCGAGTGCGCCGCCGAGCCCGGCGAACGCGCCGAACTGGTGTGTCCACTTGGTGGGCGTGAACATCAGCAGCAGCAGCCCGCCGAACGTCACCGCGACCAGGCGGCGCGAGGGTCCCGCGCTGGTGCCCGGGATGCGGGAGCGGCGCATGATCACTGCGCCGGCGATCACCACGCACAGCAGCGTGGCCAGGACCGCGAACCGGCGGGCGACGCCGCCGTCGGCGGTGAACCCGAACAGTGCCGAGTACCTGTCGATCTCGTTGAACCAGTGCTTGGTGGGCACCACCGTGCCCACCTTGGTCTGCATGCGCGCCTTGGCGATGAACGCCGCGATCGTGAGTTTCGAGAACACGAACGGGACCAGCAGGACGCCGGCGGCGAGCACCGGTGCGACGTGCGCGGTCACCGTCAGCCGGAACGCGCGCCGCGCGGCCTTCGCGTCGCCGCCGGCCCCGTCGGCACCTGCGACACGGCCGGCCCCGTCGACACGGCC
>NZ_BAABFR010000096.1:0-19957 GCF_039541155.1 Tsukamurella soli | reverse complement strand
CTGTCGAGCTCGCGCGTCGCGGCGCGCGCGTCGTGATCCTCGTCGACCTGTCGCTGGACCGGCTCGCCGCCACCGTCGCCGGGGTCGAGGCCGCGGGCGCCCAGGCACTCGCCCGCGCGGTCGACGTGACCGACCGGGCGGGGATGGCACGGCTCGCCGACGAGGTGGGGTCGCTGTTCGGCGCCGTCGACATCCTGGTCAACAACGCCGGCATCGGGATGGCCGGGCGGCTGCTCGAGACCGACGACGCCAACTGGGACCGCATCATCGATATCAACCTGCGCTCCGTGATCACCGGCACCACGCTGTTCGGCGGCCAGATGGCACGGCGCGGCGGGGGCGGCGTGATCCTCAACGTCGCGTCGGCGTCGGCGTTCCTACCGAACAAGGCGATGGTGGCGTACTCGACCACCAAGGCGGCGGTGCTCGGCTTCACCGAGTCGGTGCGCGCCGACCTCGCGGATCAGCGGATCCGGGTGAGCACGGTGTGCCCGGGCTTCGTGAACACCGACATCGCCACCTCCACCGTGTACGCGGGCGCGTCCGAGGACGAGCAGGACCGAGCACGCCGGCGCGCAGCCAAGGCCTACTCGCTGCGCAACTACACGCCCGACAAGGCGGCCCGGGTGATCGCAGGCAGCATCGGTGCGGACAAGCCGGTGGTGCTGGTCGGCGCCGAATCCCGTCTCGGCTACGCCGCGTCCCGGCTCGCACCCCCGCTGGTGCGGCTGATCGCCCGGTACGACCTGCGCCTCTAGTGCGAGTGGCCGGGCGTGAGCGACCGGCCCACGCGCGTGCGGCCGGTACGCTCATGCCATGACATCTGTGGCCGACCGACCGCGGCGCAAGTACGCGCCGCGGCTGCCGCCCGCAGAGCGCCGCGAGCAGGTCCTCGACGCGGCCCTGGCGGCGCTGCACGGCCGATCGCTCGACGACCTGAGCATGGAGTCGGTCGCCGCGCAGGCCGGCATCGCTAAACCGGTGATCTACTCGGTGTTCGCGACCCGCGACGACATGATCGTCTCGCTGCTCGGTCGCGAGCACGAACGCGGACTGACGCAGATCGAGGCGGCGCTCCCCCTGTCGGTGAGCGGGCACGCGGACGCCGTGACGGCGTACACCCGCACGGTCGACGCGTTCATTCGGGCGGTCGTCGCGGCCCCCGAGCGGTGGCGCCTGATCCTCACCGTCCCCGAGCACGCTCCCCACCAGTACCGCGACGATCTACGGAAAGGCCGTCGCGCGGTGCTCGATCGCACCAAATCGCTCGCGATGTCCATCGCGGACGAGGCGCCCGGCCCCGGCGACCTCGATCCGGTGCTGCTCGGCCACGCGATGCTCTCCATCGCCGAGATGCTCGGTCGCATCAGCATCGCGTCCCCCGACCGGTACACGCCGGCGGAACTCACCGCGTTCGCGACGGAGCTCGCGCGTCGTACCCTGCAGCCCGCCAGGCCGTAGCACACCGCCGCCCTGCCGTTCCCCGAGAACCGGTGGACGCCTGTCCCTTCCGGCGCGTGCCGCCCGTCGCGGCGTGGTCGCCCACCCCGGTCCCGACCCCCGGGCAGACCTGTTCCGTCAATTACTACTCTGCGGTAGCATTCAGTCGCAGCGACGCGGACGGCGTCGACCCGAGTCCCTTGGCCCACGGACCCGAGACCCACCTCGACGACACGAACGCATCCCGGACATAGGAGCACCCCCAGGTGAAGCAGAACGTCTCAGCCCCGATCCCCCTACTCGATCCCCGCGACGTCGACTTCCTACTGTACGACTGGCTCGGTGTCGAGAAGCTTTGCGAGCGGCCGGAATTCGCGGACCACTCGCGCGAGACCTTCGACGCGGCGCTGGACCTCGCGGCCGACATCGCCGTCAAGAAGCTGTCGAACCACTTCAAGCTCGCCGACGCGCACGAGCCGACGATCGCGCCCGACGGCACCGCTATCACACTGCCCGAGACCGCGGAGGGGCTGCGCGCGATCGCCGAGTCGGGGTTGACATTCGCCGAGTTGCCGGCAGACGAGGGCGGCATCGGCCTGCCGTCGACGATCAGCAAGGCGGCGTTCGCTTGGATGCAGGCCGCCAACGTGAGCACGACGGTGTACGCCGGCCTCACCCTGGGCAACGGCAACGTGATCCGCTCGTTCGGCACCGACGACCAGAAGGCGCGGTTCCTACAGCCGATGATCGAGGGCCGGTTCACCGGCACGATGTGCCTGTCCGAGCCCGACGCCGGGTCGTCGTTGTCGGACATCAGCACCCGCGCCGTCCCCCGAGCCGACGGCACGTACGGCATCACCGGCACCAAGATGTGGATCACCGGCGGCGACCACGAGATGACCGAGAACATCGTGCATCTCGTGCTCGCGAAGACGCCCGGCGCGCCGGAGGGCGTCAAGGGCATCTCGTTGTTCATCGTGCCCAAGTACCTGGTCTCCGACGACGGTGCCGTCGCAGACCGCAACGACGTCGCGTTGGTGTCGCTCAACCACAAGATGGGCAACAAGGGCACCACCAACTGCCTCCTCGCCCTGGGCGACGGCACGTTCCCGCAGGACGGCGGCGGCGCCACCGGCTATCTGGTGGGCACCGAGAACCGCGGCCTGATCCAGATGTTCCAGATGATGAACGAGGCCCGGATCGCGGTCGGCCTCGCGTCGTCGGCGATGGGCTACAGCGCGTTCCTACAGTCGCTGGAGTACGCGAAGACCAGGATCCAGGGCCGCCCGATCGGATCCAGCGGCCCGCAGGTACCGATCATCGAGCACCCTGATGTGCGCCGGATGTTGCTGGCGCAGAAGGCGTACACGCAGGGCGGTCTCGCTCTCGCACTGTTCTGCGCGAATCTGGTGGACGAAGCGCACTCGGCACCGCAGCAGGCGGATCGCGACGCGGCGGCCGACCTGCTCGACCTGCTGACGCCGATCACCAAGAGCTGGCCGGCCGAATGGGCCACCGTCGCCTGTGATCTCGCGATCCAGATCCACGGCGGTTACGGCTACACCCGGGACTACAACGTCGAGCAGCTCTATCGCGACAACCGCCTCAACCCGATCCACGAGGGCGCCAAGGCGATCCACGGCATGGACCTGTTGGGCCGCAAGGTGCCCGCCAAGGGCGGAGCGTCGTTCGGTGCGCTGCTCGGGCGGATCGAGGACACGGCGGCCCGCGCGGCCGCAGCCGGCGGCGACTTCGCCGAGCACGCAGCGGATCTGCGGGCCGCAGCGGCCAGGATCGTCGCGGTCACCACCGCGCTCGGCACCACGGGCGATCCAGCGCTGTCCCTGGCCAACGCCACGGCGTACCTCGACGGCGTCGGCCAGGTCGTCGTCGCGTGGCTGTGGCTCGAGCAGGCGCTCGCCACACTGCATTCCGACGGCACCGCAGACGACTCGGCGTTCCACCGCGGCAAGCGCGCAGCGGCCCGCTACTTCTTCGTCTACGAGCTGCCCAAGGCGTACGCGCACTTCGACCTCCTCGCGCGGCTCGATCGCACCACGCTCGACCTGGACACGGATACGCTGTGACGGTGCGCATCTCGCCGGACGACGTCCTAGCCTCAGTCGACGATCTCGACTCCCTCACCGCGCCGGTCGTGCTGGACGTCCGCTGGCAGCTCGGGCGGGACGACGGCCACGAGCTGTACCGCGCTGGGCACGTCCCGGGCGCCGTCTACGTCGACCTCGAGACGGAGCTGGCGGCTCCCGCCTCGCCCGACGCGGGCCGGCACCCGCTGCCACTCATCGCCGACCTGCAGGCCGCGGCGCGGCGCTGGGGCATCGAGGACGGCGGGACGGTCGTGGTGTACGACGACAACGGCGGACAGGCCGCAGCGCGGGCGTGGTGGCTGCTGCGCTGGGGCGGGCTCGATGACGTGCGGATCCTCGACGGCGGGTTGGCCGCGTGGCGCGCGGCGGGCCTGCCGCTCGCCGAGGGCGACGAGTCGGCGGACCGGCCCGGCACCGTCGTACTCACGCCGGGCGGCCTCCCGACGGTGACGATCGACAATGTCGCCGCGACCCCGGTCCTGCTGGATGCCCGCGCCTCGGAGCGCTACCGGGGCGAGGTCGAGCCGATGGACCCGCGGGCGGGCCACATCCCGGGTGCGCGCTCGGCGCCCACGACGGGCAACCTCGACGATGCCGGCCGGTTCCTGCCCGCCGACGAACTGCGCCGCCGCTACGCCGACCTCGGCGCGGTGCCCGGCGTGGATGTCGCGGTCTACTGCGGCTCCGGGGTCACCGCCGCCCACGACATCGCCGCCCTCGCGATCGCGGGTGTCGATGCCGCGCTGTACCCGGGCTCGTGGTCCCAGTGGTCCGCCGACCCGGCGCGCCCGGCGGCCACCGGATAGCCGGGACGGCCGCTGTCCCCCGATCGGAGGGTTCGGGTCGTTCGCGCTGCGGGCGTGAGTCCGATCGAGGACACTGACAGGCGATCGCGGGCAGTGGACGAGGAGGCACCGTGGGCAACGCGCCGTCGCCGAGACCCAGCCTGCTCTACGCGATCAAGCAGGTGGAACTCGCGGTGCGGTCGCGCATGGACGCCGTGCTCGCGCCCTCCGGAATCACACCTCTGCAGTACACGGCGCTCACGGTGTTGCACCGGCGCGACGGTCTGTCGGTGGCCCAGCTGGCACGCAACTCGTTCGTGACGGCTCAGACGATGGGCGAGATGATCACCGTCCTCGAGCACCGCGGACTCGTCTCCCGCCGTGTCGACCCCACCAGCCGCCGCCGGACCCTCACCAGCGTCACCCAGGCGGGCCTCGACCTGCTCACGGAGTACGACACCAAGGTCGCCGAGCTCGAGGAGTCGATGGTGGCCACGCTGACGCCACGTCAGCGGCACGCATTCGCGACGTATCTGAACTCCTGCCGGGTCAGTCTGGGGGACAGTCCCGCCCACTAGCCTCGCCGCCGCGACATCGGTGCGGTGTCGGCTCCCGCCACGTCGCCCCCGGCACCTCGCCCTACCCCGCGCGTGCCTGGCCCACCCAGCGCACGTCTGCCCACTCCGCACGTCTCGGCCCACCTCCCACAGCACGCGGGCACAGTTCCATGAAGCGGGCTCACCGCAGAGAAACGGGGCGAGCCGACGCCGTCACCGAATCGAATCGGCACCCCCTTGCCCGCGAGTCGACGTTTCAGCGGTGTTTCGCGCAGGTCAAGATTGTCAGGGAAAGTAGCGCATGGTGCAACCTGCATTGCCAGATCCGACCGGGAGCGTGTGAACTACTCGGTATTCAAGCTCGACGAACCGGAGGTAGAGCGGATGACTCTTACGCAGAGAGCAGCCGTCTCGGCGAGAATCGCGGCACACCGAGATGAGCATCCTCGCGCCGGCGATCTGTCAACACTTCGTCGCGGGATCGAGATCCTGAAGGTCCTCCAGCAAGCGTCGCACACCGGTGACGGTCCTATCGGAAACAACCGGATCGCCGCGATCATCGGGGCGGACAAGTCGCAGATCTCGCGCGCGCTCCGCATTCTGGTGGATTCGGGCCTGGTCACGCGCGACCCCACTTCGCGTGGATACGTGCTCGGTTCGGCTGCGTACAGTCTGGGAATGCGTGCCGCCGACCAGGAGCTCATGCGGTGTGGTTCCGTGGTCATCCGAGAGGTAGTGCGCGCCACAGGGTTCCGTGGCTACCTGGTGATAAGGTCGCACACCGAGGCGATCACACTCTGGTCCGAACAGCCAGCCACGATGCAGGTCCCGATAAACAGCATGGGAATGGCGTATCCGGTTGCCGACTCGGAGACCGGCCGCGCACTGCTGTTCGGATCCTCGGATGCCGAGATCAGATCAGTCGTCGCTGGCGACCGGCTCTGTGACGTCGACCGGTTGGTCCACCGTGTCCGCGCAGACCGCCGCGAGGGATTCGCCTGGCGCGGAGGCGAGGGAATCGAGGGCGGCGTGGCGGTTCCGGTGTGGTCGACCCGTCGCAGCGTCGCCGCCGCGATCGGCGTGGCGAGTCCCGAACTTGCCGAGCGGTCCCAGATCTTCCCCGCCGTCCGGGTATTGACCGCGGCGGCGGCGGATCTCACGGAGAAGATCACCAGACAAGACCGATGGGCCGTGAAATCCGTGCCGTACTTCGGGTGGCCCAGATCACCTGGGGTGATATTCAAGAACGACGCATGATTATCCGTCCGATCTGCTGAGAATCACTTCAGTTGTTCGGCTCGAGATATTTTCGCCGAGTTGGAGATCGAATTATGCAGTAGGTCTTGTCATGCGCGAAATATCCGCGAAATCCTATCTCAGAAGGAGCATACAGATGAAGTACGGACTTTATGAACAAGGCTATGTCCGCCGGGGGGCGGACCCGCTGGAAAGGGTTCGGCAGGTCGTCGCCGAAGCACAGGCGGCCGAGTGGTACGGGCTGGAGTTCTTCGGCGTCTCGGAGCAGCACTTCAAGTTTCCCACCAACTCGACGGGCGCGATCGACACCGTCCTGTCATGGGTCGCGGCGACCACCGAGAATCTGCGGCTCATGCCGTCCGCCGTCATCCCTGCCCTCGCGCATCCACTTGCCGTCGCCGAGCGCTGGGCGACCATCGACGTCCTCTCGGGGGGTCGGCTCGACTTCGCGGTCGGGCGCGGCAACACCCCGAAGACGGCCGACGCCTTCCAGATCCCCATCCCCGAGACCAACGCGCGCACGATGGAGTCTCTCGCGATCATCATGAAAGCGTGGAGCGGCGAGGAGTTCTCGCACCGGGGTGAGTTCTGGCAGTTCGACAACCTCCGGGTCCATCCCCGGCCCATCCAGTCCCCGGTTCCGCGAGTCTCACTCGCCGCGATCAGTGTGGGGGCTTGCCAGTTGGCCGGCGGAAACCGCATCGGCCTGGTGGCGACCTCGAACAACGTGCGGTGGTCGCAGGTTCACGACCGAATCGGCGCCTACCGGGCCGCCTGGGAGACCGGAGAGGTGTTTCCGGGCGCGGCGCCGAGCTCCAACGTGAACCTGCAGGTTCCCATCCACGTTGCGAAGACATCGCAGCTCGCGCGTGAGCAGGTCGAATTCGGGATCGTCGAATACTGCAACCGGGTGATGAAGCAGGACCTTCTGAACCACCGTCTGACGTACGGAACAGAGAAGGGAATGGACACCACGGGGGAGTTCTACGACAACTTCCAGGGCCTGTTGGACCTGACCCCGCTTGCGGTGGGAAGTCCGCAGTACTGCATCGAGAAGTTGGTCCGGGTCCATGAGGAGTTCAATGTCGACGAGATCACGCTGCACGTCGACTACGCGTCACACGAGGACCTGCTCGAATGTATCCGCCTCATCGGTGAAGAAGTGCTGCCCGAGGTCAAGCGTCTGACGAACAAGTCGGTCTCGATGCGGTACAACTCGACGGGCGCCGCCACGACGACCATCGACTCGTGAGATGTCGCTGCAGAACCGGTCCGGGCAGGGGGCAGTGCCAACCGGACAGCCCACGAACGGACTACTCGCACTCGGAGCTAGGAGCCTGGCGGGTGTACTCCATCGCCGCGAAGCCTCGCCGGTCGATGTCGTGGACGAACTGAGTCGCCACATAGGGCAGCTACCCGCGGAATTGAATCCGTATCTCGCCCTGGATCTCGACCTCGCACGGACCTCGGCCCGCGCGCTCGAGGAGGTCGCGGTCGAGGATATGGGCCCGCTGCACGGGATGCCGATGTCCATCAAAGACATCGTTCCGACACGGGACCTCCCGACGACGTGGGGAATGGCTGCGCCGAATCCTTCGGCACAGGCCGGGGTCGACGGATCGTTCGTCAGCGCTGCACGGCGCGCGGGGGCGATCATCTACGCCAAGACCAACACCCCACCCAACGCGTACGCCGATGTCACCGACAACCTGCTGGTCGGACCGACGGCGAACCCGCACGATCTCGCGCGGACGCCGGGGGGATCGAGCGGCGGCGCGGGGGCGGTCGTCGCCGCGGGAGTGGAGGCGATCACCCACGGCACGGACGCCGGGGGTTCGGTCCGGATGCCGGCCGCGCACTGCGGCGTCGTGGGTTTCAAGCCCTCGTACGGTGCCCTCCCCCGCGTTCCTGCCGTCGATCTGTGGAGCGCACGCGGGCACCACGGGCTGCTGGGGCGGAGCGTCGACGACGTCCGATACGGCATGGATGCGTTGGTGAGCGCCGACCACCGGGATCCTCTGTCATTGTGCCGAGCGGATTGGGACGATTCCGGTACCCGGCCGCGCCGGGGCCGGATCGCCGTCTCGGCGTCGCTGTTCGGGCAGGACGTCGACGCCGCAGTGCGCCGGGTCTTCGACACGGCCGTCAGCCGCCTGTCGGACGCCGGGCTCCCGGTCGTCGACGTCGATGTCCGCTGGCCGGACCCCGTCGACGGCGCGGCGGCGCAGATGGCCGCGCTCGAGCACCACGTGTACGGCGCGCTGGTCCGGGACCACCCCGGGCTGTTCGACGACGGGTACGCAGACTATGTCCGCCACGGGGCGACGGTAACGATGGACCAGTACCTCACCGCGCAACGTGCGCGAACAGCGCTGTACACCGCGGCGGCGCAATTCATGGACGGCTTCGACGCCTTCGTGACGCCGACCCTACCGGTCACGTCCTGGCTGTTGACCGAAGACCGGCCGGCGATCAACGGCACAAGGGTCTCGCGCGGCCCCGGTAGCCGATGGCCGGACGTACTCTTGGCCAACCTTCTCGGTTGGCCGGCTATCTCGATCCCGGCAGGCTGGTCCGGCGGCCTGCCCGTCGGGCTCCAGGTGATCGCACCCTGGCGATCGGATCTGGCATGCCTCGAACTCGCGACCCGAGTGGAGACGATTCTCCACATCCCCCACCAGAATCCGGAGCGCGCTGGCGCTTCCGATCCCGCCACTGCGGACTCCGAAAAGGGATGTCATGACTGAAAATCGCAGGGGCGCAGCCCCTCTGCTACTCGCCTGCTCGATCGGACAGGTGATCGAGTGGTACGACTTCTTCATCTATGGTACTGCAAGCGCGTTGGTCTTCGGTCGGGTGTTCTTTCCCTCGACTGCCCCGCTGGCCGGAACGCTGTTGTCTTATGCGACATTCGGAGTCGCCTTCCTGGCCAGGCCGCTCGGCGGCATCCTATTCGGCCACTTCGGAGATCGCTTCGGCCGCAAGCCGACGTTGGTCGTCACGTTTCTCATCATGGGCACCGCGACCGGTGCGGTAGGACTCCTGCCGAGCTACCACGCGATCGGCGTGTGGGCCCCGCTGATCCTCGTGGGCCTGCGGGTTCTGCAGGGACTCTCGCTCGGCGGCGAATACGCGGGTGCGGTGCTCATGAGCGTCGAACACGCTCCGCCGGGCCGGCGCAGCTACTTCGGCAGCTGGGTCCAGGCGGGCTCACCCGCGGGGGTGGTGCTGTCCAACTCCGTCTTCCTGCTCACGAGCACCTACTTTCCCGATGCACTCGCGAACTGGGGATGGCGGGTGCCGTTCCTCGCCAGCTTCGCCCTGGTGATCGTCGGCATCATCATGCGGGTACGGGTGCAGGAGAGTCCAGCGTTCCAGGCGGTCGCCGCCGCCAGGTCCGAGCGGTCACCGATCCTGACGGTGCTGAGAAACCACAAGCGAGCAGTGCTGCTCACGGCCGGCAGTTACCTAAGCATCGGCGCGGTGACGTACACGTCGACCGTATTCGGGATCAGCTGGGGCAAAGGAACTCTGGGATACAGCTACGCCGACGTCCTCGGCATCATCATCGTGGGCCAGGTCGTCTGCTTCGCCGTGATGCCGATCTTCGGCGTGCTCGGCGATCGAGTCGGCACCGCGAAGGTGTGCATGGTCGGGATCGTCGGGTGCGCGGTGGTGGTCTTCCCGTGGCTTGCGCTGGTGGGCACGGGAGATCCCTGGCTCGCGGTGATCGGGTACACGCTGCTCGCCTTCCCGTATGCCGCGAACTATTCGGTGATGGCCGCGTTCTTCGCCGCCGCCTACGAGACCAGAGTCGGATACACGGGGTTCTCACTCGGCTATCAACTGGGAACAGTCGTCGGTTCAGGGCTGGCCCCGACTATCGCAACCGCGCTGCTGGCGGCGACCGGCACGGTCGACTCGGTCGGCTGGTACATCGTCGCCTTCTGCGCAGTATCACTGGTCTCGACCGCGCTGCTCGCGCGCTCCCGGCCCGTCTCAACGCTCACATCGACACGTCCCGCACGAGTGGACGTCGCATCGCCCCTGCAGGAACGGAGCCGATCGTGACCACCGCACCCGACCGGCAGCGAAGTGTGGGACGGGATATCGGGTGGGTCGGTTTCGGCGCGATGGGATGGCCGATGGTGGAGCGCATCGCGGGCGCCGGTCATGTCGTCCACGTCCATCCTCGCACCCGGGAGCAGGCTGAGCGCCTGCACGGGCTCGGCGCGGTGGCCCACGAGTCGCTGGCTGCGGTGGGGCAGGCGTCGGAGGCGGTCTTCTCCATCGTGCCCGGACCGCAAGAGGTCCACGAAGTCTGGTGCGGCACAAACGGACTGCTCACGGGCATGCGGCCCGGCAGTATCGGGATCGAGATGTCGACGACAGGCCCCGAGTCGGTCGAAGACGTTGCCGCGCAGGCAGACCTACGCGGGATCGCTCTGGTCGACGCACCAGTGAGCGGCGGCGTGACCGGCGCTGCGCGCGGCACCCTCGCCATGTTCGCCGGAGGCGCCGATGCCGCGGTCACGTCGGCGCAGGACGTCCTGGAGGTCTTGGGCACCGTCTACCGCACCGGCGCAGTCGGCAGCGGCCAGGTCATGAAGCTGGTGAACCAGGCCCTGGTCGGAGCGAACACGTATGGCCTGTGCCTGGGCTGGGCGCTCGCCGCACGCCACGGGCTCGACCTGCAGCAGACCTTCCGGGCACTGACGGGCGGCGCCGCCGACGGCCGCCTACTGCGCCTCGAATGGCCCTGGCTGCTCGAAGACGATCACACGAGCGGCTTCGCCGCGAGCCACATGGCGAAAGACCTGCGACTGCTCAGTCGATTCTGTGCCGATGCCCGGTTGGACCCCCACATCGTGGACGAGATCTGCACGGCCTTCGCAACAGTCGCCTCGACCCACCCCACGTTGACCGCCACTCAGGCGTTGGGCAGCGCTCTGGCGCGCTCGGACACCACACCGGCCGGTGTGCGCCCGCAGACCTCTGACGCCGCCCCCACCGAAGGATCCTTCTCATGACCGCCACAATCCCCACGATCGTCGGATTCATGCCGACCCCGTTCGCCTCCACCGGACAGGTGGATTCGGAGCGACTGTCAGCGTTGGCCGGGGACATCGCGGCCGCAGGCATTCGGCCGGCCGTACTCGGCGGAATGGGCGAGTACTACGCGCTCGACCACGACGAATCGCGACAGTGCATGGAGGCGGCCGTGGCCGGAGCCGGCGGGGTCCCCGTCGTCGCCGGGATCGGGTGGGCCACACGCGAGGCGGTCGCGATCGCGTCAGACGCCGCCCGACTGGGGATACACACGGCGGTGATCAACCCTCCGCACTACGCGTCGCCGTCGCCGCGCGCCTACGCCGAGCACGTCCGCAGGGTCACGGACGCAGCGGGCACCGGCGCCATCGTGTACAGCGCCGCCCACTTTCCGATGACGGACGCGTACCTCGACCGACTGGTGCAGGTGGACGGCTTCCGCGGAGTCAAGGAGGAGCACTACGACGTGGCCACCACAGCCGACAGGGCCCGCCGATGGGGTGACCGCGTCGAATGGTGGGGGGTGGGCGAGGTCAGCGGATCAGCGTATGCGGCAGCGGGCGCCGGCACCGTCACCACATCGCTCGCGAATCTCCGGCCCGACCTAGCCGTCCGGGCGATCACCGCACTGACGGGTGGCGGCGAAGACCCCGACGCGGTTGCCGCCGCGGTCGAGTGGACCGAGCTGCTGGCAGCCGATCCCGACGGTGCACCTGCCTTCCTCACCGAGGTGATGCACCAGTCCAGGGGCTGGAACCGAACGGTGCGATTGCCGCTGCTGCCGTCCGGCGCGGACGTCCAGAAGACGGTGGCCGACTTCATCGGTCAGTGGGCCGATGCCGCCATCGGGTCCGAGGCCACCCGATGACCAGCCTGTACCCGAGCGCCGACATCGTCGATCAGCTGAATACGGTCGGCGCCGGCGACCGGACACTGATCCGCTCCGCCTTCGGCTGCTTCCCCAGCGGGGTCGCCGCCGTCTCCGCGATCACCGACGGCTACGGACCCGCGGTCCTGATCGTGTCATCGTTCCAGGTCGGGATCTCGATGGATCCCCCACTGGTGCTGTTCGCTGTGCAGCGCACGTCGGCGAGCTGGCCACACCTGCGAACGACCCCTCGGCTGGGCATCTCGGTGCTCGCCGCCACGCACCGCGACACCGCCCGCCGGCTCGCCACGCGCGGACCGGACCGGTTCGAGGGCTCCGACATGGTGACCACCCCGACCGGCGCGCACCTGGTTCGCGGCGCGTCGCTGTGGCTGGAGACGAGCGTCCACGCCGAGGTGCCCGCCGGCGACCACGACGTGATTCTGTTGGAGGTCCACGGGATCGCCACCCTGCCCGACAGCGACCCTCTGGTCTGGCAAGGCTCGTCCTTCAGGGCCCTCACCCAGCGACGGCGCGAGGAATCGTGACCGACGACGCTCCGAGGCCGCTGCTGCCGCAGGAAGACCCCTCTTACGACGATGGGCTCACGCCGTCCGCCCGGATGTCCGCCGAACTCGTCGCAACAGAGCTGCACGCGCACCCCGAGCTGTCGATGCAGGAACGACGGTCCGCCGGTCTCCTCCGCCGCGAGCTCGCGGCCGGCGGCTTCGCAGTCGCCGACGCCCCCAGGTGCCCGACCGCCTTCGTCGCATCGGCAGGCACCGCGCGGCGGCGGATAGCACTGTGCCTCGAATACGACGCGCTACCTGGAATCGGCCACGCCTGCGGCCACCACCTGATCGCAGGCGCCGGGATCGCGGCGGCGCTCTCGCTCCTACCGGAGCTCCAGACGCTCGACCTGTCGCTCCGGGTCGTCGGGACGCCCGGCGAGGAACGTGGCGGAGGGAAGGTGATACTCCTGGAGCGCAACGTCTTCGACGGAGTCGAGGCGGCGCTGATGGTGCACTTCGTGCCCGAGGGCTTCTCCGCGAACCCGGCCGGCACATCGTCGTACGCGGTGGGTCGCGAGCGCGTGACATTCACGGGGCGCGCGGCGCACGCCGCCGCCGCGCCCCATGAAGGCCGGAACGCCGGCGACGCGACCGTCATCGCGCAGGTCGCCATCGGCGTGCTGCGCCAACAGACCCGGCCCGAGGAGCGCATCGGCCTCCACGTGGTCAGTGGCGGACTCTCGACGAACATCATCCCGGCTGAGTCGACCATGGACTTCGAGTGCAGATCGACCACCTGGGCCGGCTACACCGCTCTGCGAGATCGTGTCCTCCGATGCATCCACGCTGCCGCCTACGCCGCCGAATGCGAGTACCGCCTCGAGCAGCTCGAGCCCGCGTACCAGCCGCTTGAGCAGAACGAGGACCTCGCGGCCATCTGGTCCCGTGCGATCGCGCGACGCGGACATCGAGTCGATCGGCGAGCACTCCCGACGATGGTGTCCACCGACATGGGCAACGTCTCGCGCCACATGCCGAGTGTTCATCCCTGGCTGAGCATCCCCGGTGTAACCGCCCCCATCCACACCGCGGAGTTCGCCGACGCGTCGATCGGTCCTGCGGCGGTGCGCACCATGCTCGATGCGGCGGCGGCGCTCGCCGACACGGTGCGGGCGCTCGCGTGACGATCAGCGTCTTCGATCTCTTCACCATCGGCATCGGCCCATCGAGCTCGCACACCGTGGGCCCTATGCGCGCCGCTGCCGCGTTCGTCGCAGACCTCTCGGCACGTCACCAGCTCGAAGCGGTCCAGGACATCCGCGTCGAACTACACGGCTCGCTCGCCGCCACCGGGCGCGGACACGGTACCCCCGGTGCGGTGCTGTTGGGGCTGGAGGGAGAACTGCCCGACCGAATCGATCCGGGTGCCGGCGCAGCTCGCCTTCAACAGATCACCGCATCGGGCACGCTGCGGCTGGGCGGCACGTACGAGGTTCCCTGGAGCAACGACCGGATGATTTGGTCGCCGCACGACCGGTCGCTACAGCACCCCAACGCGGTCACGTTCACCGCCTACACCGCGCCGGGCGGGGACAGCATCCGGGATCGCTGGTACTCGGTCGGCGGCGGGTTCATTCGACGGCACGGCGACCACCGGACGCCCGGCGCCAGTGCGTCCGTACCATTCCCGTTCGCGACAACCGCGCAACTCCTGACCTACTGCGCATCCGAACAGGCCACGATCGGCGATATCGCGAGGCACAACGAGCGGGCTCTGCACAGTCCGGACGAGATCCGCGACCGACTGCAGCTCGTGCGGGAGACGATGGACGCCACCATCGAACGTGGGCTTCGGGCGACCGGCGTGCTCCCGGGAGGTTTGAACGTGCCCCGCCGGGCGGCAGATCTCTACCGGCGTGCGCACGAGGACGATGGCCGCCCGTCGCTCACGGACCGCCTCGGAATCTTCGCCATGGCTGTGAACGAGGAGAACGCTGCAGGCGGGCGGGTCGTCACCGCGCCTACCAACGGGGCGGCCGGCGTCATTCCGGCGGTCCTGCGAGTGGCCCTGGAAGAGCATTGCGCCGAAGGAGACGGACGGGTGGTCGCGGAGACGTTCCTTCTCACTGCGGGAGCGATCGGATCGATAATCACGCAGCGCGCATCCATCTCGGGCGCCGAAGTCGGATGCCAAGGCGAGGTGGGCTCCGCATGCGCGATGGCAGCAGCGGGCCTCACCGCGGTGCGCGGCGGAACCGCGCAACAGATCGAGAATGCCGCCGAGATCGCGATTGAGCACCATCTCGGGATGACCTGCGACCCGATCGGCGGCCTGGTCCAGATCCCGTGTATCGAGCGCAACGGAATGGCGGCGGTCAAAGCAGTGTATGCGTCGCGGATCGCTCTGCTGGGCAACGGAACTCACCGCATCACACTCGACCAGGTGATCGAGACCATGCGCCAGACGGGTGCCGATATGAACACGAAGTACAAGGAGACGTCGACCGGTGGCCTCGCGGTCAATGCGGTCGACTGCTGAGCAGCCCGCTGCTCGGTCGACTCCGCGGACACAGCGTCGTCGAACCGGCATCGCCGCGAGCTCGACCAGGAGATACACGACGGAGCCCTGCCACCGGTTGTGGCAGGGCTCCCGGAGCACCGGCGGGCGGGCTCCAGCCCGTCTCGGGTCACGACACTCGGAGTGGCAGGCTCTCCAGGCCCCGCGTCATGTTGTTCAGCGCGCGCACCACGGGACCGTTCAGCTCAACGGTTTTCGCGCGGGACGCCATCGCGCGGAACACGGCGATGCCCTCCATCCTGGCTAGATTCTGGCCCACGCACGCGTGGACGCCGCTACCGAACGCGAGGTGGTCGACCGGATTCCGCTCGATACGGAACTCGTCGGGGTCCTCGTAGTGGCGCCCGTCCCGATTGGCGCCGCCGAAGCTGATCAGCACCCTCGCGCCCGCCGGAATCATCACACCGTCGCCCATGTCGACGTCCCGAGTGGTCATCCGCGAGAAGAACTGGAGTGGGCATTCGAGCCGGACGGTCTCGTTGAAGGCGGCCGCGGCCAAGGCGGGATCTCGACGGAAGATCTGCCACTGCTCGGGGTTCTGGGCGAACAGCCACATTCCTGATGACATCGCATTGATCGTCGTGTCGAACGCGGCCACGGCATAGGAGAGCAGGAGCCCGATCGCGTCGTCCTTGGTGATCTCGCCGATCGCGGCCGCTTCGGCGATCGTGTACCCGAAGGAACCTGGGGTCAGCCTTCCGGAATCGTAGATGTCGGTCACATACTCGATCGACTCGGCGAGCTTGGGCATGCCGTCTGTCATGCGCTGGTTCTCTGGACCGACGCAGTCGAAGCTGCCCGACGCGTACTCCATGAGATTGGAGCGCTCCGATTCAGGCCATCCGACGAGGTCCATGATCACGTTGGCGGGCAGGTCGTGGGCCATGTCCCGCACACCGTCGAACTCGCCCTGTTGCACCAGTTTCTCGGCGAGTTGCTTCGCACGCTGGTCGATCGTCTCGGAGATCGGCTTGAGCTGCCGGCGGCCGAGTCGATCGGTGAACAGCTTGCGGAGCTTGGTGTGTACCGGCGGATCCACCATGATCACCGTGCTCGACCACGCCTCGTTGATCACGTCGTTCAGTCCGGTGCCCTTCGCCGATGAGAACGTCTCCCAGTCCGAGAGCGCGGCTCTGACCTCGGCGTATCGCCCCAGGTACCAGAGATCGTGTCCGCTCAGATACGTCGCTGGACCGCGGTCGCGCAGTACTCGGTGACTGGGGAACGGATCGTCCAGCGACTCGTCGGTGAACAGGTCGATATCGCTCGCGTGATCGGATACATCAATAGACATGGCTGAACCTCTGTTCGGGCGGTTGGGGTGATCGGAAGGTGAGCTGAAAGACAGGTCTCGCCTACCTGGCGGCGGGCGAGACCATGGACCTGATCTTCTTGACCGGAATACGGAAGTTCAGTGCGACGACAACAGTGGCGCCGTCCGTCGAACCGCCGTGCCAGGTGAGCAGCGCGGAGCCGTCGCGGATGTCGCCGCGCACCACCGTAGGCTGCCCCGCTACGGGCAGCGGGCCGCCGGCGATCTTGAGTTCCATGCCGAACGCCTCGGTCCAGAAGTACGGTTGCGGCACGTACGGCCGGGTCGGTCCCGCGACGAGGGTGCCCACCGCAGAGCGGGCCTGGCCGATCGCGTTCTCCCAGTGCGGCAACCTGTTCCGCGGCCCGAGCGAGGCGGACGAGGTGACGTCACCGGCGGCGAACACCGAGCCGGACACGCGCCCGCCGACATACGCTCGGCAGTACGGGTCGACGAGCACCCAGCCGTCGGTGGACAGCTCGACACCGCTGTCCCGCAACCAGCTCGTCGTCGGCGCATCGCCGATCGCCGTCACCACCAGGTCCGCCCGGATCGAGGTTCCGTCGGCGCGGCGGACGCCGATCGCCTCGTCCCCGTCGACCTCTATGTCGACGCCGTCGGGCCACACCTCGATCCGGACGCCCGCAGCGATTGCCGCATCCAGCATCAGCCCGCCAAGGTAGTGGCCGAGGGAATGCACGAACGGGGTCGCGTGGTCGATGATGGTGACGTCGACGCCCACCTTCCGCGCCGCAGATGCCACCTCGGCGCCGAGGAAGCCTCCGCCCACGACTATGGCCGATCGAACCGTCGCGAGCCGGTCACGAATCCGCAGCGCGTCGTCGAGGGTGCGCAGCACCATCTGGTTCGGCACGGCATCGAACCGGCGCGCGGCGCTCCCCGTCGCGATGATCAGTTGGTCGTACAGCACTTCGCCGCCGCCGGACGTGTGCACCGTCCGGGTCGCCGTATCCAGCCCTGTCGCCCGGACCCCGCGGCGCGTCGATAGATTGCGATGCTCCTGAGCGGGCATCGCGATCGACTCGATGGTGTCGGCACCCTTGAGCACCCCCTTGGAGAGAGGCGGGCGCGCGTACGGCACCCCACTCTCTTCCTCGAGAACCGTGATGGGGCCGGGGTATTCGCACTCGATCAACGCGTCGACGGCGGTCATCCCCGCCAGCGAGCCGCCGACGACGACGACACCGGCCGTCACGGTGTCACTCCCAGCCGCAGCGCTGCCACCGGGCACGCCCGGACAGCCGCCTGAACCTTCTTCTCGAGGTCCACCGGCACGTCCTTACGAAGTACGGTGAGTACTCCACTGTCGTCGATCTCGAAGAACTCGGGAGCGACTTCCTCGCAGAATCCGAAGCCCTCGCAGCGCGGCTCGTCGAAGCTGATCTCGGAAGACACCTCGATCACGCCTTCCCGGTGAGGATGTCGGCGCACCGCTCTGCGATGACGACGGTCGGCGCCATCGTGTTGCCGGTGGTGACGCGCGGCATCACCGAGGCATCGGTGATGCAGAGCCCTTCGATTCCATACACATTCAGCCGGGGGTCGGTGACTGACATGTCGTCGACGCCCATCTTGGCGGTGCAGCTCTGGTGGAAGTACGTCCACGCGGAGTTCCGTGCGAAATCGCGCTTCTCCCTACCGGTGCGGCCGGGCCCGGGCACCACTTCACGCTTGACGAACGGACGCAGGGGCGCCGAGTTCCCGATGTCGCGGCACAGGTCGACGCAGTACGTCAGCGCCTCGAGATCCCGCGGGTCCTGCAGGAATCCGGCATCGACCACCGGGGTGGCCTCCGGGTCGGTGGATGCGATCCGGACCTGGCCACGGGATGCGGGGCTGACCAGTCCGGGCGCAATCGCCCATCCGTTCGGCGGCGCCGGATGTCGAGCCTGCAGAGTGTCGGTGTAGTACGGGTAGGAGATGACGAACGGCTGTAGGTCGGGCCGGTCCAACGCGCTGTCGGACTTCCAGAAGAAGTTGGCCTCCCCACCGTTGTTGAGGGGATCCTGAACGTTGTCATCCGGAAACGCCCAGTTGCATCCGGCCGCCAGAATGTGATCCTGGAAGTTCTGGCCGACTCCCTGCAGATCCGCCTCGATGGTGATCCCCAGCGGCGCCAAGTCCTGTGCCCGCCCGATTCCCGAAAGCATGAGGATCTTCGGGGTGTTGATCGCTCCCGCGGCGAGGACGATCTTCGTCGACGCGGTGATGTTCCGCAGCTCTCCGTCGATGACGACGGTGACGCCGGTCGCCCGCTTTGCCCGATCGATCGAGATCCGGTGCACGGTGGCACCGGTTGCGACCGTCAGTCGCGGATCGCCGAGGTGGTCCCACAGGTAGCTCGCCGGGATGTTCTGGCGCTTCCCGTCCTTGACGCGAAGATTCGCGAGTGCCGCCCCGCCGTCGCCTTCCATCATCACGCCGTTGGCATCGGCGAACCGGGGAATTCCGACCGCCTCGCAGCCCTCCAGGAAGGCGTTCGCGAGCGCACTCGCATTCGGCGTGGGCTCCACGTATATCCGGCCGCCGGATCCGCGGCGCACCGGGTCCGCCGGACCGGCGAAGTCCTCCACCCGCAGGTACGTCGCCACGGCATTTCGATAGTTCCACGCGTCGTCGCCCGTTACGCGGGCCCAGTAGTCGAAGTCTTCGCGGTGCCCGCGGGCCCAGATCATGGCGTTGATCGACGAACCACCCCCGACCAATCGGCCCATCGGCAGAGTGAGGGCCCGGCCGTTGACATGGGCCGACGGCTCCGCGACGAACTGCCAGTCCCGTTCGGTCCCGATGTTGGCAGAGAACCACGTCAGGGGGTCGAGCACAGCTCGACTCTGGTCGGTACCGCCTGCCTCGATGACGAGGACGGAGGCGTCGGTGTCCTCGATCAAGCGACCGGCGACGACACTGCCCGACGTACCCGCCCCGATGATGACGTAGTCGTATCGGTCATAGATCGGCCGGGCTCCGTACTCGGCGGTGATGCGGGGGTCTCCATCCAGCCCGTCGATTTCCGCAGGAGTAGTGACTGTCATGATTCTGGCCTCTCAGGATAGAGCTTGCTGATGTCGGCGATCGACATGCCGACCTCAGAAGGGCATCGGGTTCGAGACCCGTTGCGTGCTGATCCAGCGCTGGACGGTGAAGGCTTCCACAGCCCCCTTCGGTCCCCATTTGCCGCCGATGCCGGATCGCCCCAGGCCGCCGAAGGGCGCGTGCGGTTCGTCGAGGATCGGCGAATCGTTGACATGCACCATGCCGGCATTCACGCGCTCTGCCACCAGCTCCGCCGCGTAAGTGTCGGGCCCCAGCACTGCCGCGGTCAGTCCGTACTCGGAGTCGTTCGCGGGCTCTTCACAATCCGGGGTGTAGTCGCGGTCGGAAGCCGCCGGCTTCCAGCAGTGATCGTGCGATGTAGTGGGTGAGGTTGCGGAACCCGAGGGCGGAGCCGCGCAGGTGCTCGAGTCTGCCGT
>NZ_BAABFR010000095.1:0-20187 GCF_039541155.1 Tsukamurella soli | reverse complement strand
CCGATGGCTCCGGGCCGCTCACGGGGGTCGGCGGCGGCGCGTCGCGGGTCGCGTGCCCACGCCGGGGGCTCGTCGCGGACCGGCGGCACGATCTGCGTGTCGGCCATGCCGGGTGGCACGAGGCGGCTCGTACGGCCGTCGACGGGACGGCCGGGGGTACGGGGCGCATGCCGGCCGCCGCGCTCGTCGATGCGTTCCGGCGCCGGCTTCCGATCCTGCGCGCGCTCAGCGGTCCGGGGTCGATCCTGCGTGCGTGGGCGCTCCTGAGCGCGCGGTCGGTCCTTGGCGCGCGCGCGCTCGGCGGCGAGCTGCCGCTCCTCGGTGCGTGGCCGGTCTGCGGTGCGCGGCCGGTCGGTGCGTCGATCACCGGAGCGCACAGGCCGGTCGGTGGCCGAGCGGCGCGTCCCGGCGGTGCGTGAACGCTGGTCGGTATCGCGGCCGCCGGCCAGACGCCCGAACAGGTCGCGGGCCTTGGCGCCGATCCCGGCGGTGGCCGACGCTGCGCCCGCGGTCGTGCGGGCTGTGGCGCGGTCTGTGGGCTTGTCGGAGAGCAGCGCAGTAGCAGTCGCCCCAGCGCCTGCGACGGCGGCATGCTTGCGGGCCGGTGCAGGTGGGGCGGCCACAGCCTTGTCGGCGATGTCCTTGAGGCGCAGCCGCGCGGATGCCGGCTCAGAGACCGACTTGGTCGACCGGCGGTCTGTGCGCGCGGCGGCCCGCGCGGCCCTGGTGAGGGACCGGTAGAGGACGAAGCGGGCGATACCGATGAGTGCCGTGACGACCGAGATCCAGAACATCCACGGGAACAGCCGCACCAGGGGAAGTCCCACGTCGAGCACGATCTGCGCAGGCCTGGCGCTGGCGTCCGACATGGCGAGCCAGTTGTACAGCGGAACCGTCACGAACATCAGCAGCGGAGGCTGCACGATCGCGGTGAACAGGTTCCGGTTGCGGGCCACCAGGACGGCCGCCACCGCGCCTATGCCGATACACATGGCACCGACGTGCCCGCCCGACATCGTGCTGGAGAGGGCGGCCCCAGCGGCAGTGAACACCACCAGGGTCGCTATGACACCCCACCAGGGCAGTCCGGGCACTGTCGCCAGGATCGATCGCTCATCGATCGCTACCTGGGAGCGCGACGGTTGGAACTTCGGCACATAGGAACCGTACCGGTTAATCCCGAGAGAATTTCGGATGCGGAGCTGTGGGTACCGCGCGCGGCACAGACTCTACGCCTGTTTGGTCGGGAAACGACGTATCTCGGAGCGACCCGAGTGCCCCGAGTCGGCGGGCCGTCACCGCCACTCTGGCGTTGTACGAGCCGACGGTGGCGTTGAATGCATCGACGGTTCGATCCAGTGCTGAGCCGAGTGACGTGAAGTGGGAGTTCAGAATGTCCAATCGCTCACTCAACTCGCTGCCCAGGGCGTGGATGCGCGCGGCGTCCTCGGTGAGGGCGTGTTGGCGCCATGCGAGGGCGACGGCCCGCAGCATGGCTACGAGCGTGGTCGGCGTCGCGAGTGCGACGTTGCGTTCGAGCGCGAATTCGAGCAGCTCCGGGTCGACCTCGAGGGCCGCGTCGAGGAACGGCTCGGCGGGCACGAACATGACCACCAGCTCGGGTGAGCCCACCGCCTCCCAGTACCGCTTCGCAGTGAGTGACGTCACATGTGACCGGAATCGGCGCGCGTGGTCGACCAGCAGCGCCGGCCGCTCGGCGGGTGGGGCGTCGAGCGCGGCGAGGTAGGCGTCGAGGGGCACCTTGGCGTCGATCACCATGTCCCGGCCGCCCGACAGATGCACCACCAGGTCCGGTCGCAGCCGTGCGTCGCCGACCGACACCGTCATCTGCGGGGTGAAGTCGCAGTGCCGGCCGAGCCCGGCCAGCTCCACCACCCGTTCCAGCTGCAACTCGCCCCACCGTCCGCGCACCTGTGGCGACCGCAGCGCGGACCGGAGGGACGACGTCTCGGTTCGCAGCGCGTCCGATGTCCGGGCCACCGCGCCGATCTGCTCGCGTAGCCCGGCGAACGCCGCGACTCTGCTCCGCTCGGCGGCCATCAGGTCGCGCCCGAGGGCATCGATCGTCTGGCGTAGCGGCGCGACCAACGCGGTCACCGACCCGCTCAGGTCGGACGCCGCGACGGGGCGCATGCCCCGCGCGGCATACCGCGCGTGCCCGAGCCAGCCCAGCGCGACGCCCACCAGCAGCGTGAAGGCCGCTATGAGCAGGTAGGTCGTATCCATGTCCTGGATGTTGCACCGGGGGTACGACACGTCGCCGTCGGCGCGGCGCCGGCATCAGGGTGCAGGGGCCTCGTGCCGGAGCAGCCACTCCTTCACGTCGAGGCCCCAGCGGAACCCGCCCAGCGTGCCGTCGGTGCGCAGGACGCGATGGCACGGGATGAACAGCGCTGCGGGATTGCGCGCGCACGCCTGGGCCGCGGCGCGGACGGCGGCCGGGCGGCCGGCGAGCGCGGCGTACCGCGTGTAGGTGACGGGCGTCCCGGCCGGGACCGTGCGCAGCACCTTCCAGGCGTGCGTGATGAACTCGCCGGATCGCTGGTGGACGGGCACGTCGTCGATCGCCGTGAGGTCGCCGTCGTGGTAGGCGACGACGGCGCGGGTCACTGCGCCGAGGTCGGCGGCGCGGCGGAGCCCGGAGGGGCGCAGAGCGGCGTGGATCAGGGGAACGAGCGCGCCGGAGTCGGCGGTCCAGCCGGAGGCCAGCACGGCACCGTCGTCGTCCACGACGGCGGTGAACGGCCCAGCAGGGGTGTCGACGGTGGCTGTGATCGCGGGCCTCATGACGTCTCCTCGGTGTCGGTGTCGGTGTCGGTGTCGGTGTCGGTGTCGGTGTCGGTGTTCGGGTCGGCGTCGGCGTCGGCGGGGACTACGACGCTCCGCCACAGGTGCATGCAGGCGTAGCTCGCCCACGGCCGCCAGGGGTTCGAGGCAGGGTCGACTCCCAGCCGCGCGGCCGCCTTGCGGACGACGAGGTCGGTGTCGAGCAGCGTGTCGGGGTCGGCGAGCAACCGCATAGCGACGTAGTCGGCGGTCCACGGCCCGACCCCGCGCAGCGCCAGGAGCCGCCGCCGCGCCTCGCCCTTCGTCAGCCCCGGGTGCAGTTGCAGGACGCCGTCGGCGAGCGAGGCTGCCGCGTCGACGACGGCGCTGATCCGCTGCCGTGGCCCCGTCAGCACGTCGGCGCCGCCCGCCGCGACCGCCGCCGCCGTCGGGAACGCGGTGGTCACCCGGCCTCCGAGGTCCTCCACCCGGGAGCCGAGGAACGCGGCCAGGCGGCCCTGGTGCGTGCGTGCCGCGCCGACGGAGATCTGCTGCCCGATCATGGTGCGCAGCAACAGCTCCGATGCGTCCACGGAACCGAACATGCGAATGCCCGGGTGGGCGGTCACCAGCGGCGCGAACACGGGGTCCCGGGCAAGCGCAGCGTCCACCGCAACGGGGTCGGCATCCAGGTCGAGCAGGTGCCGCAGCCGCGCGACGGCCGCCGTGAGGTCGCGCATGTCGGTGAGCCGTAGCACCGCTCGGACGTGTCCTCGATCCGCTGTCGCCAGGTCGACGGTGGCGACGGCCGGCCCGCCGGGCAGGTCCAGCACGCGGGTGTACTGCGTGCCGGCGATGTGCTCGACACCGTCGACGGCGTGTGATTGCAGGAACCACAGCGACCAGTCGATGTCGAACGGGGGCCGCAGTGCCAGCCGGATCGCGATCTCGCCGGGCGGTGCCGGAGCGCCGCGGTGGGCGGCTCGCATCTGTGTGGGAGTGCGACCGAACACCTCGGCGACGGTGTCGTTGAACTGCCGGATCGAGCTGAAGCCCGCGGCGAAGGCGATGTCGGAGAACGGCATCGCCGTCGACTGCACCAGGATCCTGGCCGTCGTCGCCCGGTGCGCCCGCGCCAGCGCCAGCGGCCCCGCGCCCAGCTCCGCGGTGAGCACTCGACCGAGCTGTCGGGTGCTGTACCCGAGGCGTGCGGCCAGGCCGGGTACCCCGTCGCGGTCGACGACACCGTCGGCGATCAGCCGCATCGCCCGCGCCGCGAGATCGGAGCCGACGTTCCAGCGCGGCGAACCGGGTACGGCGTCGGGTAGGCATCGTCGGCACGCCCGGAACCCCGATGCCTGTGCGGATGCGGCCGTCAGATGGAAGCTCACGTTCTGCGGCTTGGGCGTACGCGCGGGACAGGAAGGGCGGCAATAGATCCCGGTGGTGGCGACCGCGGTGTAGAACTGCCCGTCGAAGCGCGCGTCACGGCTCTCGATGGCCCGGTAGCAGGCGTCGAAGTCGAGCCGGCGGTCCGCGGTCGCGGGAAGGTCGGTGGTGGTCATATAGACGAGTCTGGCAGCGCCGCGGCGGGCTAGCTGGCGGGAATCGGCCACGGCCGTCAGTGGCATCTATCGCCGGCTCGCCGCCCGAGCGCCGTGTGCGCCGATGCCTCCCGCTCGGTGGGTGGACGCGCCGCGTCGGTGCCGAGGCCCCCGATATCGCGGCCGGTGTTGCGGGCGGGGTGGATTGGACACGCTCGCCGAGCTGCTCTCCTGAATCCGACGCCCAGGCGGCGCGACCCCCTTCGTTCCGGGGGCGTGCGCCGTTGGGGCGTAGGTTTCAAGGCCCGTAGACTGGCCGGTCGTGAGCCTTACCCTCGGAATCGTCGGCCTACCCAACGTGGGCAAGTCCACCCTGTTCAACGCCCTCACCAACAGCGAGGTCGAGGCCGCGAACTACCCGTTCGCCACCATCGAGCCCAACGTGGGCGTCGTGAACCTACCCGACCCCCGCCTGACCCGACTCGCCGAGATCTTCGGCTCCGAGCGCATCCTGCCGGCGACGGTGTCGTTCGTCGACATCGCGGGCATCGTCAAGGGCGCCTCCGAGGGTGAGGGGATGGGCAACCAGTTCCTGTCCAATATCCGCGAGGCCGACGCGATCTGCCAGGTGGTGCGCGTGTTCTCCGATGAGGACGTGGTGCACGTGGCCGGCAGGGTCGACCCCCTCGCCGACATCGAGGTGATCGCCACCGAGCTGATCCTCGCCGACCTGCAGACCATCGAGAAGGCGCTGCCGCGGATCGAGAAGGAGGCGCGCAAGAACAAGGACGCCGCCACTACGCTCGCCGCGGTGAAGGCGGCTGAGGCGATCCTGACCGACGGGCGCACGCTGTTCGCCGCCGCGGGTGAGTTCGACGCCGCGCCGATCCGCGAGCTGCACCTGATGACGGCCAAGCCGTTCCTGTACGTCTTCAACTCCGACGAGGGCGTGCTCACCGACGACGCGCGCAAGGCCGAGTTACGCGCCGCGGTCGCTCCCGCCGACGCCGTGTTCCTCGATGCCAAGATCGAGTCCGAGTTGCTCGAGCTCGAGCCCGAGGACCAGGCCGAGATGTTGGAGTCGATCGGCCAGGACGAGCCGGGCCTCGACTCGCTCGCGCGCGCCGGCTTCCACACCCTCGGCCTGCAGACCTATCTCACCGCGGGCCCGAAGGAGTCGCGCGCGTGGACGATCCGCAAGGGTGACACCGCCCCCAAGGCGGCCGGTGTGATCCACACCGACTTCGAGAAGGGCTTCATCAAGGCGGAGATCGTCTCCTTCACCGACCTCGACGCCGCCGGCTCGATGGCCAAGGCCAAGGCGGCGGGCAAGGTGCGCATGGAGGGCAAGGACTACGTCATGTCCGACGGTGATGTGGTGGAGTTCCGGCACTCATAGAACATTTGCCGGCAAGTGGAAGCGCGCAGGCGCACGTGATGTCTGTCGTCGTTGGGATGATCGTGTGGATGCGCGTGCTTGCTTCGGTCGGAAGTGCAGAGTGCTGGGCCGTACGTAGTTGATTCAAAGAAGCGGGAGGCCATGGCCGTGCGCAACGTGACTGTCGTGGCTCCGATCTCGTCCCTCGGTGGACGCAGGTTCGAACCCCAGGCCGAGCTGATTCTGCACGACCTCGCTCAACCAGCCGCAGCTTCTCTCCCTGGCACCGCTGGGGAGGTGCTACTGATCCCCGAGATGCCCAGTCCCCTGGGCCTGCCCGACTTCATCGCTCTCGCCGGCGGTCGGGACTGGCTCCAGGCGCGCGGCGCTGCGGGCATCCAGCCACTTCTCGCCGAGGCCGACTGCTCGGTGCTGGCGGTGCTGCACCCGGGACAGGCGCTGTCGTCGGCGACTATCGCTCGGCGAGTCGGGTGGTCGCCAGCGGCTCTCGAGCCGGTGCTGAGCCGACTTGAGAGCGCGGGCGCAGTGGATAAAACCCCGGGCGGCGCGCACAGGGTGAACCCGGCGCTGGTGCCGCGGGGATCAGTGTTCGCCCTCGAGGCGAAGGTGAAGGACTGGCAGAAGGCGGTCCTTCAGGGCCGCGCGTACCGCTCGTGGGCCGACAACTACGTGGTCCTCCTGGGCGAAGTCGGTCAGGTGGCAGTGCGTCGCGCTGCGGAGCGCGTCTCTCACGACGGAGCGGGACTCTACTCGTCCTCAGGATGGGTCGTCAGGCCGCGCGCGAGACGTCCCGCGCCGGCCAAGCGTCTGTGGGGCTTCGAGCACTTGTACGCAGCCACGGCGTGTTCAGTTCCAGCCCTCTGAGGCGGCGAATAGTTCGAGTCCGTCACGGAATGGCTTGATCCAGCGGTCGGGGCCGATCGGCGCGCCGGTGATTCGCTTCACTTCCTGCCACTCGGGACGAGCCTCCGTGTAGCGGCGTCGCAAGGCGGCGATCCGGTCGCGGCCGGTCAATCCGTTCAGCTCGTCGACGATCGTCGTGAGGATCGCCGCGTGGTGCTGGAACGCCTGCTCCGGCTTGGGGCCGATGGTGCCGGGAGTCAGCCGCGCGGCCAGCGCTTGCTTCTCGGACGACAGCACCGAGTACTCACGGTTTGAAAGCCCGCCCATGAGCCCGCCGAGCGTTGGACGCTGGTACCAGCCACCGCCGTTCTGGTCGCCTTCGCGCTCCTCGAAGTCCTGGTAGGCGCAGATCCGCTGGCGGATGTCCCACCCGGTCCCGATCGCTTCCGCGCCCGCGGCCACGGCCGGTAGCGCGGCGATGTCGCCGAAGGCGATGCGCACGGGCCGGTCCTGGCTGAGCGCGAAGGTCGTGCGCATCAGGCCGTACACCTCTTCGGCGGTCGCGCCGGGCGGCATGGCGTTGTCTGACCGTGTCACGACGAGCAGCCAGCCAGCCGGCTCCAGCTGGTCCAGCGCACCGACGTGGGCGTCGAGCTCCGCGCCGGCACCCCAGAACTGCTGGTCGCCAGCAACGGTGAGCCATGCAGTGGGCTCTGCGTCTATGGCTTCCTGGCTGAACTCGAGCGCGCGTTGGCTCGCGGGGGTGTCGGGGTAGGACACCAGCAAGGAAGAGGCGAGGAGCGGGCTGCAGAGTTCCCTCTGAATCGCGTAGACCCGGTCGATGTGATCGCGCATGGCAGGGCGCGACGACACGTCGCCTCGTGCCCCGACCCAGAGGTCCCATGTGTCGTAGTGCCGGAAGTCGCCGGCACGGGGCATGCTCAGCGCGTAGGTCATGGGGTCGAACCAGAACTCGCCGCCGACCGCTCGGATCTGTTCGGATGTGTCCTGCGCCGAGCGCTTGAAACCGTTGGCTAAGCGCGGGGAGGTGAAGGACGATAGGTACGCGCCGGTCGCGTACCCGCCTCGTATGGCGCTCGTGGCCCACTTGACCAGCGTGTTGCGGGCCGTGTCGCTGAGGAAGACCCCCATCACGCCTCCTCGAACGCGCGCTGCAGCGCGTCGCCGTTGCGGTACCGCCGTGCGGGCTGCGGGTGGAGCCCCCGCTCCACGACGGCGACCAGGCCGTCGGGCAGGTCCGGGCGCGCATCCCCCAGAGGTATGTGTTGCGCGGTCCGGAGGCGCTGGAGGTACTCGAAGTCGTCCCCCTTGTAGGGGACGGGCGGATGGCCGGTGGCCGCGAGGTAGACCAGGGCGCAGCACCCAAAGACGTCGGACGCGGCCGTGGGCGAGCCGGAGTACGCCTGGAGGTGCTCCGGCGTCATGAAGCCACGGGTGCCGGGTTGGCCGCCCACGGTCAGCCCGCTCCGAAGAGTGTGCTTCGCGAAGCCCGGGTCCATCACCACGAACTTCCCGGACGCGAGCCGCTGGACGTTGCCAGGGCTGAGGTCGCGGTGGATGACCTTCTTCTTGTGCAGCGCGCCGAGTCCGGCCGCCACGTCCCGTCCCAGCTCGAGCAGGTGCTCTGTAGGCCACCCCGATCCGCCGTAGCGCAGGTCTGTGCCGTCGAGGAACTCCTCGAGCCAGAACACCGCCATGGGCGGGTCGCCGAGTAGCTGGAGGTCCGAGCTGACGGCGACCACGTTGGGGTGGTCGACGCTCTTGAGCAGATCGACCTCGCGCCGAGCGCGCTCGAGCGCCGCCGGGTCCGCAGCCAAACCAAGGTCGATGAGCTTGAGCACGCTCTCTGTGCCGTCGGAGTGTGTCACGACATGCACCTGCTTCTGCCCGCCCTGCACGAGGGCGCGCGCGGGCACGACATCCAGTCTGGAGCAGGCTTCGTGCAGGAGGTCGGTCATCTGATGATCCTGGCATGCCCGCACGGGCGGGACGGCGTTGGCGCAATCGTGTCGCGGTCTCGGCATCAGGGGCGCTGCGTCGGCCGTCATCAGGGCGGGATGATGCTCATGACCAGGTAGCCCCGATCGACAGCGCCGGAGTTCCGACGCTCATGGGCATCTAACGGCTGTCTCAGTGCCCCGAAGAGTTTCGCGAGGACCGGCTCGAGTTGGTGGATGTCTGCGAGCTCTTCCCCGCGCCCGCACGTAGGTCACAGGCGCGCCCTTGTACATGCCGGGGTGCCCCACGATCCCTCTTGCCAAGGCCGCCGGGTCGTCGCCGACCCGGCCCACCACCGCGTGATCGCGAGCGACCGTAGGAGTTGACCCCAGTGTCAGGCGGCAAGCTGAGCGACCGTGGGGAGCGCGCTGCGGATCGGTAATCTCGCGGCCCTCACGACCACGACGCCGCGGATGTTACGCCACTACGAGAAGGAGGGGCTCATCGCCGCGGAGCGCTCCTCCACCGGCCAGCGCCTGGTCGACCGGTCCGTCGTCGAACAGGTCCGCTCCATCCGGCGGCTGCTCGCAGCCGGGCTGCCCGTCGTGGCTGTCCGCGAGCTCCTCGACTGCATCCACGACACAGACCGCCTCGAGCCGTGCGCGGTGCCGATGTTGGTCGAGCACCTCCGGGTCTACGACGGGGGTATCGCCGAGCTCACGACGACCAGGGACTTGTTGCAGGGGCTCATCGACGCATCGAACAGGTGACGGTCGAGCATCTGGGTCACTGACGGCCCTTGGTCGCCGGCGACACGATGTCGTTGCGCGTATCAGCGCACAACGGCCGCTGATGCTTGAAACATGGCGAAGACGAGCGAGAAGAAGCCGGAGATCATCCCAGCCGACTTTGCGCGACGGTGGTGGAAGTCGCTGATGGCGAACACGGTCGCGCTGGTTGAGGACGCGGCGCTCCTCGCCTCCCATGACAGCCCCGGCCGAGCGCAGGCGCTGATCGTGCTCGCCATGGAGGAGCTCGCCAAGGCGCGCTGGCTGTATGGCGCCGCCGAGTATGAGTGGACTGCGCCGCTCGGCCTCTACGGCCTTGAGCCTCGACCAGCTGGCGACGTCCTCGTGCCCGAAGGTCTGAGTTCCACCCGTCGGCCCCACGCGGAGAAACTCCAGGTGGCCGAGCAGTTCGCGTCGGGGCTCGCAGGCTTCTGGAGCCTGGACCGACGGATGGAATACTATGAGCGTGCTGACCTGGAGACCTTCACCGCCACGGCGAAGCAGCGCAACCTCGACAAGCAGGCGGGCTTCTACGTAGACCGGGACGGCGAGAGCATCACCAGTCCTCTCACCATCACCGCCGACGACATCGTGAACGCCATCCGGCGCACCGCCAAGGTGGTGCAGATGCACCTGATTGAGGACCACACCCGGCAGCAGGATGCGCCCGATGCGTCGTTGATCGATTCCGCCGAAGACCTGCACTGGGCGGTTATGGCGTACTCGGATCCCGAGTTGTTCGCCGACTTCGTTACCCGGCATTCAGCTGATGGAGACGAATAGGGCGACGCGAGACCGAGCGCCATCCCCGCCAGAGTTCCAGCGACTCCCAGTTTTCGGGTACGCTGATGGAAGCGACCAACAGACAATGCGAGGTCGGGAAGACCCGCAGGAGGTCGGCCAGTCGCCGGTGCCAGTCCGTCCCCGCCTCGATCGAGCGGAGAAGGTGGGCGATCACGGCCAGGGCGTTGTAGGTGCCGAAGACGCCCTTGGCGGTCTGCTCGTCCCGGAGGTGGTCGAGGACCGGCACCTGCCCGGCCTTGGGCCGCGCGGGCGCGTGCTGGAGCTTCCGGTTGTACAGTCGTGCGTGGTGCGCGGCGACGTTCCGGACGTAGTTGAGGCTGGCGAGCCAGCTGGCCATGATCTTCTTCGTTGGCAACCCGAAGGCGAATGCGATCTCCTCGGCGTCCCGCTGGCGCAGCCCCTGTAGAGGACGGAGACCTGCCCGAGCTCGAGCAGCTCGGTGAGCGCTCACACCGGCATCCGGTCGTCGTACTTCTCCCGGAAGTGGGCGACGAACTGCTCGTCGGACTTGGCCCGCCGCTCGTCAGCGCGCTCCAGCCACTTCGCGTGCGAGCTGGGAACCGGTTCCCCGCTGTCGGGATCGGTGCCCGGTGCGGTGAACGCCTCCGTGAAGCACGCCGGATCTTCGTGGGCGAAGGGCGAGGTGCGTCCGAGCATGTAACCCAGCTGCATCCGCACGGCGACCTCGATGCGCTCGACGCCGTCCATGACGAGCATGCGCAGCCGCCGGTCGAAGTCGATGATGTCTTTGGCGTGCTCGATCCTCGTCCCTGCCCGGTAGCAGGCGAGGACACGGTGTGCTCCCGGCCCTCGTCGTCGACGTGATGCTCGGATTCGCGGAACGGGTGCAGATAGCCGGCGAGCCGGTAGTAGCCCACCGCTCTGAGGACCGCCCCCCGCATGGTCGCGGTCGCCCGCGTCGACTCCACGGCTCGCCAGCCGCTCGACCTGCTGCTGGAGGGAGAGCCAGGGCTTCGTGTACTCGACCATGAAGATCCTCGCGAAAAGAAAACCAGCCCGCGCCTTGCGGCAACGGGCTGATCGTGATGTCTCGACGCTAGCACGCGGATCCGACCGTCGCACGACGCAAGCGAATCAGGTCCGGGCCGCGCATGCAGGCGGCGTAGCGCGTGCGCCGAGGAGGCGAAAGCCGCCGGTCATGATCATGCTCAACCATGTCCGGGACTGCGAACCCACGAGCATCCTGCACAGCCACGTTCCGGTTCAACATGACGTAAACCGCCCTGACCTGCGATGATGCGTCGACGGTGTGATCAGGGCACGTTCTGCGTCAAGATTCGGCACGATGTGGAATTTAGATTTAATGTATGACGGAATCCGGGTCAACCTCTCGAGAAGACGTCGGCCTGTGAAGTACTGCCGTTGCTGACTGATCTGTGAGCTATCGAGGACTTGCGATCACCCAGCGTTGTCGAAGCCCGCCCGCGCAGCTACTGCCGCCACCAGCTGGGTCTGCCCCGCATGCCCGGGTGCCACGGCCGCGGTTGTGGCATGTCTGCGGGTCGCTGCTCGCGCTTGCCGTAGCTGGCGCTGTAGTCCTTGCGGGGGGGCCGAGGGGTCCCAGCCCTCCATGTGGGGTCGTAGGTCGTCCCCGGAGGGCTCGGCGTTGAACACGCTGTCGTCGAGATGCTCCAGATTCGTGACGGGGTCCATTCCGTCCGCGCGGGCGCGCGCCCATTCGAGCCATTCCCGCAGCCTCGGGCGGCTCTCCAGCAGCCCCTGCGAGGTCGCCGCCGCCTTGAGTTGCTCCGCGAAGGTGCGCAGCTCCTGGGCTCCCTGCCAGGCCTCGAACATGCGCACGAAGGTAGCCTCGCGCAGTTCGAGGATCGCCTTCTCCCGGGCGCGGCTTCGTAGGTCTTCCCAGGCTCGCCGTCGGGCTGCCTGCTCGCGTTCGTGTGCCTCGTGTGCCTCGGTGAGTCGCTGCTTCTCGCGCTCGCGGGCGTCATCGTCATCGACCACTCCCTTCTTGATGGCGCGCGCGATTTCGGGGACCTGGCGTTCGAGGGGCTTCCTCTTCTCGTCAGACCACTCGTCGCCGTTACGCCGGTACCCGGAGTAGCCGTTGCGGTCGGGCTCAGTCATGTACGAGCCGTCTCTCTCCACCCGGAGATGCAGTCGGCCGGAGGGCACCTGGTCGGACCTCGGAACCTGCTTCCACGGCGCTCGCCGTAGCTCGCGCTGCTCGGCCGCTGTCGGGACGTGGGGGACCTCGTCGAGGATCTCGGTGAGGGTGAAGGTCGAGCGTCGGGCGTCGACCTGGATAAACAGCTTCGGGGTCTTGAGCTTGAGGTTGGCCCCGAGCCGCACCCCGTGGACGCGCAGGCGCTCGGCTAGGTCGAGCAGTAGCTCGATGGCACGGGGCCGCAGGCCCTCGCTTATCGGGTCGAGGATCGAGGTCGTCTCCAGCGCGGTGCGGAGCGCCTCGAGGTTAGTCGTGATCTTCCTCGTCGTCGTCCTGATGCGGTCCCAGTCCGAGGTCTCCGCGGGCGAGCCGGCGCTGAGCATGACGACGATGTCACCGGAGCTGCGGCCGGTGAAGCGGAGTTGGTGCCCCATTGGTATGAGATGGTGGACCCTGCACGCGTGCAGCACCCGGCGATAGTGGGCGCGAGTTGACTCCTCCGGGTCCGCGACGGTGATCCTCCCTGACTCCTGGAGCTGCTCGATGAGGGTCTTCGCCTGTCTTAGTATCTCCGACGCACCGTCGTCGAGGTCGAGTTCTGCTGGCTCGGCGGCACGGACGCGGACTGCAGAGGTGACCGGGTGCCTCGGGAGGGCTCCCGGCGGGAAGGTGCCGTGCTCGATGTAGTGCGTGCCCGCTTCGGTGACCGCTGCAGACCATGTCCTGGCGTGGCCCTTGACCGTCACCAGGCCCCGGGCCTTGAGGGCCGCGGCACTGGTCTTATACGAGAAGTCGTCCTCGGGCCACCTGCCGTCGGGGCAGCCGTCGGCGATCCACCGCAGGACTTCGAGTTGCCGGTCGTTAACCCGTCTGTCCATGAAAGCAACGTATCGGAGGTCTCTGATATCGGCGGCTCGTGCGCAGCGCCGAGCTAGAGCCTCCATGAGATGCCCCGCGAGGACGTTTGCAAAGGTTGGTTCTTGTCGGGACTCGGTGGAGTTGGGTTCACTGTCTAGAGATGCCGTCTGACCAGGGGAATGTGGGGTTCATCCTCAAGGTTGCGCATGTATGGTAGCACGGTGCTACAGTTCTGCTATGGCCAGAGCAAGCCAGCCGACCCGACTCCCGATGGATGTGTACGACTCCGCCGTGGCGGCCACGGCCGTCACTTCGCGCACGGTGCCGCAGCAGATCGCGCACTGGGCCCGCATCGGTCGTGAGCTGGAGCTGTCGCCACGGGTGAACCATCGAGCGATCTCCCGCGTCCTGGCCGGAACCGGCTCCTACGACGACCTCGGCGAGCAGGAACAGGCGATCGCGCGCGAGGCGTGGGGCGACCGGGTGGCCGTGCTGCGCGGCGGGCTGAACTACGAGGCAGGGTTCGCTGCAGCAGGTGAGTCGTACTCGGAGGCGGACGAGGACGGCAACCTCGTCGTCCATCCTGCTCGCGACTGATGCCCCTGCTGTACTTGCTCGCCGGGCCCAACGGCGCGGGAAAGTCGAGCTACGTCCGCGACGTCCTGATCCCGGGGACCGGCCTGCCCTTCATCAACGCCGACGAGATAGCCGCCGAACGATGGCCGGACGCGCCCGTCGAGCACGCATATGAGGCCGCCCGGATCGCCGAGGCGCAGCGCCGGGAGCTGATCTCCACGGGAGACTCCTTCATCTCCGAGACCGTGTTCTCACACGAGAGCAAGGTCGTCCTGATCGCCGATGCCGTCGACGCCGGTTACCTCGTGCACTTGCAGGTGGTCATGGTCCCCGTCGAGCTCACGGTGCAGCGGGTTCTGGAACGAGTACGCCGCGGCGGCCACGCCGTGCCTGAGCAGAAGATCCGCGATCGATATCACCGTCTGTGGGACCATGTCGCAGAGGCGATCCGGATCTGCGACGTCGCCGAGATCTTCGACAACAGCGGTGCACGTCACCCGTTCCGCTTGTGTGCCACCTACCAGCTCGGCCAGCTCGTCGGTGCCCCGGACTGGCCGACATGGACGCCGAGTGCGCTGCTCGCCAACGGGTGAGGACGCGAGGCGTTCGGGCTACCACCGCTGTCGCTCATGCCGATCGAGCGTCTGACTCCCGCCATGGAGGACCGGCGTGGGAGGTACAGATGCTGCTCGCCGATCGCGGCCGGCATCGTGCGCCGTCGATGCCGGGTCTGCTGATCGCCGCAACCGCGGAGGGGCAGGGTCGACAGTGCTCGCCGTGGACAAGGACTTCGACCTGATCGCCGAGCTCACCGGTGATCAGGCTCATCGAAAGTCCCCAGTGATGCTCATCGAAATTCCCCACCTGGGTGCGGGGAAATCATAGCGGTCGGCGGCTGGGTGCGATGGCTGTGCGGTGGGTTTCGTTGCGGGCGTGGTGATCGCGCAGTCGGTAGCTGTCGCCGTCGAGTTTGAGGACGACAGAGCGGTGCAGGAGCCGGTCGAGCATCGCGGCGGCGACGGTGGTGTCGCCGAGGACTTCGCCCCATTCGGAGACTGATCGGTTGGTGGTGATGACGATGGATGTCTTCAAATACCGTTGCGCGACAACCTGAAACAACGCTGATGCCGCTTCGGCTGGGAGTGGGAGGTAGCCGAGTTCGTCGATGACGAGCAGCGTCGGGCCGGCGAAGAACCGCATGGTCGTCGACCAGCGTCCTTCGATCACCGCTTTGTGGCAGCGGGCGGCGAGGTCGGCGGCGGTGGCGGATGTAGGTGCGATATCCGGCGTGCACCGCGGCGTGCGCGAGCCCACGGCGAGGTGTGTCTTGCCGGTGCCGGGTGGTCCGACGAGCATCACGTTCGTCGCCGATTCGAGGTAGGCGCAGGTCCCGAGCTCTCGGATCAGGGCTTGGTCGAGGCCGGGGGCGGCATCGAAGTCGAAATCAGCGAGGGTCGCGCCAGTGGGTAGGCACGCGAATCGCATCCGCCCGGCCAAGCGACGGGCTTCGGTGGCGTCGACCTCAACGGCGAGAAGATGTTCCAATGTCGCTGTCATGGTCCACTTCTCGGCGGTCGCGGTCTCCAAGACGCTCGGTAGTGCGGCTGCGGCGGCATCGAGTTTGAGGACCGCGAGGTGCCCTCGCAGCTGCTGATACAACGACGCCGCAGAGACCCCGCTGGTACGGGTGGTGTTGGTCATCCGAGGGTGTTCCTGTTCTGTGCGGCCGCTTCGTAAGCGGCGAGGTCGATGATCACTGCGTCCGATGCCGCGGCTGTGGGCGTGCTGGGGGTGTGAGAGTTGGTTTCGCGCAGCACTTTCGCCGCTGCGCGGGATCGGTCGCCGGGTGGGATCCGTTGTTTGCGGCGATGCGGAGCCCCATCGCCGGCAGCGGAGGCTGCTGCCATCGCGGCGGTATTCAGGGCGGTCACGTGCACCGCGTCACGAACCTGCGCCCCAGTGCCGGGGGCAGCGAGGCGGTGCCGGGCGATGACGATCCCGGAACCGGTGGCAATGTCGATATAGCTGTCGCCGAGCCGCTCGGTGACGGTGACCTCGCCCATCGCCAGCTCCGGCGGCACGGAGTACTGGTTGCCCCTCCATGGCACCAACGCTTGCCGTGAGACCCTCCTCGGCTCGGATAGGACCGCGGGATACGGTGCCGCCGGAGCTGCGCGCAGAGACTCGGTGGCGGCGACGGTGAGCACCGACGACTTCCCGTTCTTCGTCGCGCGCATCCGGTGAGGTGCCGGGGAGATCTCGGGTATCGGCGCGGACCCGGCAGTGCTCATCCAGGGAAGCTTGGGCCTGCTCCGGCGTCAACTCGTCCGGCAGGGTCCGCCACCAACGTTGCGCGATGCTCCGGTTCTCGCCCTCCACAACGCCTTTGCGGTGCCCGGCACGCGGCGGGCAGATCTTGACCGAGACACCGTAATACTTGGCTACCGAAGCGAACTCGGGCTTCACATCGCCGGAGGCGGGGTGGCAGACCGTGGCCATTCGGTCGAACCGCCAGTTGCGGGTCACCCCGCCGAGCTGGCGGGTGATCCGATCCAGGCCGGCGATCACCTGCGGGCGCGTCGTATTCGGCGCCAGGTAACCGCGCCACCGCCCTGAGCAGGCGAAGGTCCCGACCAGCAGATGCGCGGTCTTGCCCCAGCCCCACGAGGCCGGCGGATCGGGTAGGTCCAGCCGATCCCACTGTGTCTCTTCGCCCGGCGGGTGCTCGATCACCGCATTCGGCCGGTTCACCGCGGTGGTGCACTGCGGGCATGTTGGGCGCAGTCCACGTTCCCGGATCTGCCGCGTCAGCGACGAATACGACTGCTCGAACCGCATCTCGACGAGCTCGTCGAACAGGGTCTGCGCCCACAAGTGCGGATCCTCGAGCAGGCGGGAGGTGACGTACTCGACGAACGGCTCGAACGGATCCTCTTCTCGGCGGCGGACACCGGGCTCGGTAACCCCGTTCAGATAGTTTCGGACGGTCTTACGGTCCCGTCCCAGATGACGGGCGATCGCTGAGATCGTCCACCCCTGCTTACGCAGGGCATGTGCTTCCACGGTCTCTCCTTGTGTGAGCATGAACGAGCGGGCCTCCCTCGAAGGCTGGTGCGTGGTCAGAGACCACCAGCATCACGGGCAGGCCCGCCCATCGTTGGCGGGTGCACACAAGTGGGGAGATTCAGTTAGCAGAACTGGGGAGAATCAACGAGCGCAGTCACCTGGAGGCGGTGGAAACGCTCGCGCTGCGGGAACCGGGGTCGAGGTGCTCGTTCGACCTCACACCAGATCAGCGCTCGGACGGATCACCGGCGGCGCCTACGATCGGGGTGTGCTGCTGTCTGTGCCGGCTCGGCGTCGCCTCGGGGTCTCGTCAGGGCACGCGCCGCTGGAGATCGGTCCGGCTGACCCGAGTGCGCAGTCCTCGGCCCGATGCCTCCTCCTCTCGCGAAAGCCCGCGTTCGAGTTGTCCTTCTGGTGCGGCACATGCCCGTTCCTCTTCGAACGGAAGGAGGGAGCCAACGAGACGTTGTCTGCCGGCCGGGAGCCGATGAAGCAGTTGGAGGGGCACCTCGACGTCGTGGACGACTCGATCCTCAAGGCGTTCTCCCCGCTGCTTCCGCAGGATGAGTACCTCCCCCTACTGCTGGAAGTGCGGCCGGAACTGGTTGCGCCGCATGGAGAGCGTGACTACTTCACACACGAGCAGGTGGCAACGTGGGGCGTCGACAATTTCTGGGGGCTGCCGGAGAACCCACGGAGTTACTACTACCGAACCTTCGAGACGAGTGTGGGCGCAGACGGACATCTGTACGAGTTCGTTGTCCCCATGGTTCCTCCGAGCTGGAATGACAGCGTGCGGGTTCAGCATTACGTCGACCTGATTCGGGACGGAGTGACGCCGACCGCCGTCGCCCTCTCGGTATTGGATGTGTGTCAGCCCGCCACGGACGGCGATGACAGGGACTGCTACGCCCATTGGGGGCTCAGCCACTTCCTGCTCGATGGCCACCACAAGTTGGAGGCGGCGGCGCAGTCTGGTGCGAGCGTCCAACTCCTGGCCCTGGTGAGTTCGACCGGAGGTCTCGGCGGCGCCGAGGCCGTTGCCAGACTCCCAGAGTTGCTGGCCCGTCCTCGATCGGCCCGGAGCGCGATGTAGTGGTCGATCGACGCCGCGATCCGACTCACCGTCGTTCTCGCTCCGGAGTCCTCGAAGCGCCCGCCTCGCGAGGGTGAGTCGATACCTGAGGAACGTGCCGCGTCGGTCGACGGAGCGGGTTTCCCGAGCGACGAGGCCGTGGTCACGGGCATCATGGCGGAATGGCCCTCGCAGACTTGCCCGACGACCTAATCGGCGGTCTCGCGGTCCGTGCCGCGCACCCGGTGTCCGGCGGGGACATCGCTCGGGCGTATCGCCTGGACACTGCGGACGGTCCACTGTTCTTGAAGTGGCGGCCTGGCGCCACGCCGGATCTCTTCGAGCGCGAGGCCGTCGGTCTGCGGGTATTGCGCGCGCATCGCGGAGAGCTGTGCGTTCCGGAGGTGGTGCGGGAGACCCCGTCCGGGCTGGTGCTGGAGTGGATCGACAGCGCAGCCGCGTCGCCGTTCACGGAGGAGGACTTCGGTCGTGGACTGGCGCAGCTCCACCGCACCATCGGTCCCGCCTTCGGTTCGCTCGACGGTTCGCTGGCCGGCTATCTCGGCTCGGCAGAGGTGGACCTGACTCCGACCATTGACTGGCCGGAGTTCTTCGTCCAGCGGAGAGTGATTCCGCTGATCGACCGGGGAATCGGTGGCGGCGTCGTGTCGCGGGAGGCCCGGGTCCTGATCGATCGGTTGGCGCCGCGGGCCGACGAACTCTGCGGGCCGCCCGAGCCGGCGTCGCTGGTCCACGGCGACCTCTGGGCCGGCAACCGGATGGTCGGCACGGGCGGGCGGAACTGGCTCATCGACCCGGCCGCGCACTGGGCGCGCCGTGAGATCGATCTGGCGATGATGTCGCTCTTCGGCGGCTTCGATGCGGACTGTTTCGCGGCATACGACGAGGCGTTCCCGCTCGCCGACGGTTGGCGCGATCGACTCCGCTGGTATCAGCTTCCGCCGTTGTTGGTGCACGCCATCCTGTTCGGTGGAGGCTACGGCGCGGCCGCACTCGATGTCCTCCGACACTATGCTCGATGAGGCGCGATCACCGTGGACTCCGGGGCCGACTGCCAGTCAGCCCGTGAGGGCCGGCACGAGGGGCGGACACCGTCGGACTACTGACTCGCCCCGAACGGAGCCGGAAGCCGACGTAGGAGCGGGTCGGGCGGTGCAGGTACGCCTGCGTGTGTACATCGGACTCTGCGCCGGGCGGTAGCCTCGTCATCATGAGCGTGACAAAGGAAATCGGGCCGTTCTTCCACGGCACGACGGCCGATCTGCGGGCCGGTGATCTGCTCACCGCGGGCTTCCGCTTGAACTACAGGCCCGAGGTCACCATGAACCACATCTACTTCACGGCGCTGCGCGACGGTGCCGGTCTGGCAGCCGAACTCGCAGCTGAGCTCGTCCCCGGCAGCGGCACTCCGCGGGTGTACGAGGTGGAGCCGACGGGCGAGTTCGAGGACGATCCGAACGTCACCGACAAGAAGTTCCCGGGCAACCCCACTCGCTCGTACCGCAGCAGCGAGCCGCTGCGGATCGTCGGAGAGGTCGGCGACTGGACCCGGCTCACGCCCGAGGCGCTCGAGCAGTGGCGGGAACGCCTCTCTGCGGCCGCCGCGAATAGGGCCGAGATCATCAACTGACATCGGAATCCTGGCGCGTGGCCTCGTCCGGTGCGGCAACGTCCGTGAGCCGGGCCCGCGAATGTACTTCGTTACCAGTGGCTCTCGCATCAGGATGTATGGTGGCCGGACGGTCTCGGGACCCGGGTGGACACGCGATCGATCCCGATGCGTCGGCCCTGTCGCGATCGGGGACCCTGCCTATCCTGTCATCCGTGCGCCGCAGGAAGGGCAGAAGCGATCCGCGGCGGAGTGCGGGCAGTTCTCGCGGCGGAGGTGGTCGCGGACGGTGCGGACGATGAACGCGAGGTGCGCGACCGCGCCGTCGCCGCGCTGGGACTCGACGCCGTCGGCGATGACCTCACCCGATTCGAGCTCGACCGGCTCGGTGACGAACCCGCCGTCGTCGCCGGTGCTGATCACCCGATCGACGAAGCGGCCGTTCGGCGACAGGTCCAGCTCGATGCGCCAATCTCCGTGGCGCTCCGGAGGTGGAACGAGTGACCTGCCCGGAGTGCTCGGAGACACTCGCAGTCGGATATACGAGAGGGTCACGACATAGGTTCGACCGCCCATCAGCTGGTAGAGCTAGCCTCAGCCTTTCATCGAAATTCGTTGGCGGGCCGTGTCGTTGATGAGAGAAGGTGCCCTGAGCTGGGAGAATAGCGGTTACCACACCTGCTGTTCCACCCGACTGAGGAGCACCTTCTTGGTG
>NZ_BAABFR010000094.1:0-20874 GCF_039541155.1 Tsukamurella soli | reverse complement strand
CTCGGCGGGGGCGTGGCCGGTCCGGTCACGTCCGCGGCGGGCGTGCGCTGCACGACCGGCGTCCCGGAGGCGGCCGGGCCGTGCCCGTTGACGACGCCGTTCAGCGCGGCGCCGTTCAGCGCAACTCCGTTCAGCGGACCCGTCCCGTTGAGGGCGCCGAGTCCGTTGACCGCGGCGTGTCCGTTCGGCGCGCCGTGCCCGTTCACTGCGGCGTACCCGTTCAGCGTTCCGTGCCCGTTGGTCGCGACCGGGATCTCGGTGGTCGGCTCGGTGCCCGGCGCGCCGGGGATGGGCACCGTCGCATCCGCTGCCGCGAGGCCCGCGACGCGCGGGATCTGGGCGGTCACCGGGACCCGCAGGCCGACCTCGGCGGTCGGGGGCTCGACACCGTCGGCGATCACCGCGCCGACCAGGCCTACGCCCACACCCGCGGGCACCGCACCTGCGGCGGCGCCGGCGGGCGCGACACCAGCCGCTCCGCCCACGCCGAGCTTGCGGACCAGGCTCTCGCCCTCGATGTCGACGTTCGGCAGGATCCGGTCCAGCCACTTCGGCAGCCACCACGCGTACTTGCCCAGGAGCATCATGATCGACGGGATCACCACCAGCCGGACGATGAAGGCGTCGAACAGCACGGCGGCGGCGAGGCCGAATCCGATCTCCTTGATGAAGCTCTGGCTGTTGAGGATGAACGACGCGAACACCGAGATCATGATGATCGCCGCAGCGGTCACCACGCGGGCGCCGTACCGGACGCCGGTCACGACGGCGGCGCGCGCGTCACCCGTGTGGACGAACTCCTCGCGCATCCGCGAGACCAGGAACACCTGGTAGTCCATGGCAAGGCCGAACACGATGCCGATCATGAAGATCGGCAGGAACGACACCAGCGGCTGGGTGTTGTCGATGATGCCCAGCGCGCCCTTCTGGAACACGGCCACCGTGGCACCGAAGGTCGCGACCACCGACAGCAGGAAGCCGAGGGCCGCCGTGAGCGGTACGACGATCGAGCGGAACGCGATCAGCAGCAACAGGAACGCCAGGATCACCACGATCCCGAGGTACATCGGCAGGACGTGGTTGAGCTTGTCCGACACGTCCATCTCGATGGCGGCCTGCCCGGCGACGCCGTGGTCGATCATCAGTTGCTGCCCGCCCACATCGATGACGATGCCGCCACGGAGCGACGTGACGAGGTCGTGTGTGGCCTGGTCGTTGGGTCCCGACTTGGGCGTGACAGTGATGCTGGCGGCGGCGTTGTTCGGCGCCAACTGAGTGATCTGCGCGTTCTCGATGTCGGACAGCTGCTTCGTCCAGCCGTCCACGATGGACGCGTACGTCTTGAGTCGCAGGTTCTCAGGCACGTTGCTGCCGTCGACCGCCACGATGAGCGGTCCGTTGGCCCCGACGCCGAACCCATCGCTGATCAGGTCATATGCCTTGCGCATGCTGGTGTCCTTCTCGGACTGCCCGGCGCCCGGCAGGGCGGTCTTCATGTCCTTCATCGGGATCGCGAGAACGCCGAGGACGGCGATACCGGCGATGAAGGTGACAAGCGGCACACGGCGGACGGCACGCCCCCAGCGCAGGCCGTTGGCCACACGTCCGTCGCCCTGGTCGGTGTCCTGCGGGTGCAGGCCGGGAATGCGGGCGGCGAACACCTTGCCACCGAACAGGCCCAGCAGCGCGGGGAGCAGGGTGATCGCGATCAGCACCGCGATCAGCACCCCCCACGCCGCTGCCAGGCCCATCTGGCCCAAGAACGAGATCCCGATGAAGGCGAGCGCGGCGAGCGCGATCATCACGGTGAGGCCGGCGAAGATCACGGCGGAGCCGGCGGTGCCGATCGCGACGCCCGCGGCCTCGGCGCGCTGCTCGCGGGTCGTGGCTCCGATCCGGCGCACCTCGTGCCTGTACCTCGAGACGATGAACAGCGCGTAGTCGATGGTCACGGCCAGGCCGATCATCGAGGTGAGCACCGAGGGGAACGAGCCGAGCGTCGTGAAGTGCGTCATGATCTCGACGCCCATCAGCGCGACGGGCACACCGATGAGCGCGTTGATCAGGGGCAGTCCCCACGCCACCAGCGAGGCGAAGGTGATCACCAGCACGACGGCGGCGACGATGACGCCGATCAGCTCCGAGCTACCGCCCGGGTCCCCCTGGCTCTGCGCCGCCGAGCCCATCGTCTCGACCTGCAGGCCGTCGTTGCGGCCGACCTGCGCGGCCTTGTCGACGGTGTCGGAGATGTTCTTGGGCAGATCGGTGACCTTCTGCGTGAAGCCGATCGAGAGCCGTGCGGTGCGCCCGTCGGCGCTCAGCGTGGCATTCGTCTTGGCGTCCGCACTCTGCTGCGCGGTGGTCTCCGTGGACGCGATGGTCTGCTTCTGCTGCTGCTGACTCGACATCCGCTTCTGCTGCGCAGGGGTCATCGACGCCGTGTCGACCTGCGGCGGCAGCGCAGGGTTCATCACGAGGTTGGCGTCCTTGATGTCCGGGAGCGCCTTGATCGCGGCGAGAGTGGCGTCGATCGCCGCGAGATTGTCCTTGTCGGTGAGCTTGCCGTGCTCGGCGCGGAACACGAACGTCGCCGTCGCGGTGGTGAACGGGTCGGAGCTGCCCTGACCGGACAGCTTCGAGTTCATGATGTCGGTGGCCTTCTGTGACGGCATGCCCGGCAACGAGAAGTTGTCGCTCGTCGGTTTGTGCAGCGTGAGGCCGCCGACGGTCATCGCGACCAGCACGAGGAGCCATACGGCGATCACCTTGAACCGGTTGAGGTACGCGAATCTACCGATCCGGTAGAGCAGCAGCGCCATGTCTTCTCAGCTCCCAGGTCCGTCGTGTACCGCACAACCGTAGCATCAACCGGAGGATTCGACTCCGCTTGAATTTCCGCACGCGTTCCGCTACGCGCGACGCGACCGCCCTCGACAGTCACATCAGTAACAATAGTCAGCTCGCGCACCAGGTATCGCCGTCCGGCGCGCGGGGTGACCCGAGTCACCGGCGTCGTCGCCGCTAGCGTTGGGGCATGCCAGCAGCAGCATCCCCCCTCGACACGCACCCGGCCACCACCTCGGACGGCCGCCCGGCACGACAGCGCCGCATCGGCCCGACGGTGGCCGCCACGCTCGGCGCGGGCGGGCTCGCGCTCGTTCTCACCGCGTGCGGCGGGAGCGGCTCGACGGCGTCCGCGCCGTCGCCGACGGGTACCACCGCCAGCGTCGCCGGCACGACGAGCTCGTCGGCATCGGCATCGGCATCGGCGACCCCGGCACCCGGCCGACTGTGCGGTCACGCCCGGGGCCCGGAGGGCCAGCTCGAGGTGCGCGTCCTGACCTCGTCCGCACCCGTGAAGTGCGCCGACCTGATCGGCGCGGCGCAGGCGTACGGTCCGCAGATCGCGCAGGCGAAGCCCGTCACGATCGGGAAGTGGCACTGCACGCTGGGCACCGTCCCCGCGATGCTGGGTATGTGCAACAGGGGTGACCAGGCGTTCGGGCTGTTCGTCAAGCAATGACATGTTGACCGGAGTGTCGACCGCCGTAGTCGACACCAACGACAAGACCCCCGCTGACCTGCGTCAACGGGGGTCTTGCTCGGCGGTGGCGGGGGGATTTGAACCCCCGGTACGGGGTTACCGCACACAACATTTCGAGTGTTGCACCTTCGGCCGCTCGGACACGCCACCGTCGAAGTACTCTACCGGACGCGAGCCACGCAGCTAAATCCGCTGGTCACAGGCGATGATCGGCAAAGAAGTCCCGGAGCATCTCCGCGCACTCCGCCTCCAGCACGCCCGCCCGGACCGCGACCCGGTGCGTCACCCGCGGGTCGCGCACCACATCCCAGAGCGAGCCCACCGCCCCCGTCTTGGGTTCCCAGGCACCGAACACCAGTTCGTCGACTCGGGCGGCCACCAGCGCACCGGCACACATCGCGCACGGCTCGAGCGTGACGGCTAGCGTGCAGCCGGTCAGCCGCCAGCCGTCGCCGAATCGCGACGCGGCCGCGCGAATGGCGAGGATCTCAGCGTGGGCGGTGGGGTCACCGTCGGCCTCCCGACGGTTGCCTGCGCGCGCGAGGAGCTCGCCGTCGGGCCCCAGCACCACGGCACCCACCGGAACGTCGTGCGGACCGGACAGCCGCGCGGCCTCGAGCGCATGCACCATCGCCGCGCGCGCAGCGACAGGGTGCCTCACCGGCCGTCGTCGCCCTGCCCGACACCCAGCTTGTCCAACACCGCGGCCAGCTGCGTGTCGAACGACAAACGCTCCGCGATCCGCGCGATCTGCTCCTCCGGGTAGAGGTCGAGGTCGGCGAGGATCGCGCCGAGTTCCTGGTCCCCGAGGCCGAGGTCGGAGAGGATCGACAGATCCCCCTCCTCCCAGGGGTCGATATCGTCGAGCTCGTCCTGGTCGATATCGGGCACGTCGACGTTGAGCGCGTCGAGCACGTCCTCCGCGAGGTCGTATGCGATCGCCGCCGTCGCGTCGGAGATCAGCAGACTGGTACCCGCCGGCCCGGTGCGGACGATCACGAAGAACTCGTCGTCGACGTCGAGGATTCCGAACGACGCCCCGGCGACGCGCAGGTCCTTCAGCGCCGCCTCCGCGGCGGCGAGGCTGGTCAGGACTTCCGCGTCGAGCGGCGTCACCGTCCACGAGTTCTCGTCCCGGACTACGGCGACGGCGTAGCCGCCGAGTTCGTCGTCCGTCTGGGGGGTCTGCGCGGCCATGGGGAAACCGTAGCGGCTCCGGCGCCCCGATGACACCGGAGCCGATATGGAAGCCTGGGAGCGTGAGTCACTCCACGACCCCCGTATGCGTCCTCGGCCTCGGCCTGATCGGCGGATCGATCCTGCGCGCCCTGACCGCTGCGGGGCGCCCCGCGTACGGCTGGAACCGCACGGCGGCCGGCGCGGACGCCGCGCGGGCCGACGGCTTCGACGCCTCGTCCGACCTGCGGGCGACGCTCGCGCGAGCCGACGCCGGACACATCGTGCTGGTGGCAGTGCCGGTACCGGCGCTCGACGAGGTCTTCGCCGCGGTTGCGCGGCAGGCCCCGAACGCGTGGCTCACCGATGCCGTGAGCGTCAAGGGTGACGTCGCCGCCCGGGTCGCCGCAGCGGGGCTCACGGCGCGGTACGCAGGAGCACATCCCATGGCCGGGACTGCGGAGTCCGGGTGGGCCGCGACGACGGGGGACCTGTTCCGCGACGCGACGTGGGTGGTCACCGCCGACGACACGACGCCGGCGCCGGCGTGGCGGGAAGCCGCCGCCGTAGGCCTCGACTGCGGAGCGGTCGTGGTCCCCGCGGGGTCGGCCGAGCACGACGCGGCGGTCGCCCGGATCTCACACTCAGTGCACCTGCTCGCAGAGGCCGCAGCCCTGACCGCCGAACTCGATCCGGGCGCGAGCCGATTGGCGCTGACGCTGGCGGCCAGTTCTTTCCGGGACGTCACCCGGGTCGCGGGCACGGCACCATCGCTGGTGCGCGCGATGTGCGAGGGCAACCGCGACGCCCTGCTCGACGCCCTCGACGACACGATCGCCGAGCTGATCTCCGCGCGCGCCGAACTCGCGGACCACGGCACCGTCGCCGACCTGGTCGAGCGCGGTCACGCGGCGCGGGCCGACTACGAGGCGGTGACGCGAACGCCGTTCACACCGGAGCTCGGTGGCCCCGGGTGGCAGCGAATGCTGCGCGAGCGTGGACACCTCGGCGGCGTGGTGACGGCGCTCCCGTCGTCCGCGCCAAGCACCGACCGCTAGACGCGCTTGCTCAGCCCGGGGTAATCGAGGACGAATCCGTCCGAGTCCACGGAGAGCGTGGAACTCGACACCGGCGAGATCACGGTGACACCGTCGGCCGCCGAGCTGTAGTTGATGACCGCCTCATGCACGTTGAGACCGGGCAGGTCGACGTATACGACCGGGACGTCGACCTCCTCGGAGTGCGTCTGCAGATCGTGGGCGCGGATGGTGAGCGCGTTGAAGAATGCCGACTTGAGCACGTCCACGTTCTTCGCACCCGCGAACTCGCCACGTGTGGAGCCCTGTTCGTCCGTGACCAGCCAGCGGTCCTCGCCGTCCCGCGCGATCCGGATCGCCGTGTCCCGCGCGGCGGTCTGCAAGTGGATCGAGAGCCGTTTGGTGATCCCCGCGTCGTCGGTGACCAGGTCGAGCGAGGCGTTGAACGCCTCGCTCGTAGGGGTCCCCACACCGATGATCCGCCCGTACGCCTTGATCCGGCGCCCCGACAGCTGGATCCGGAACGACTCGACGAGGCTGCCGTCGTCGGAGCGCCAGGTGAGGATCTTGGGCCAGGTACCGATGGGCGCGGCGACCGCGCCGGCTGCGTCAGGTGAGCTCGTGCCTTCTTCAGTCACGCCCTATACGGTAGCCCGTCGCCTGCTACACCGGAGCAGCCTGGGATAACCCGAGCAGCCCGGCGCGTCGCGCGTCGCGCGGGGCGGATCACGCCTCGGCCGCACCTTCGCCTGCGCCACCGTCGGCCTCGGCGGGCACGCCCGCCACCGCCTCGAGTTCGACCACCTGGTCGTCGTACCTGAGCCGAGTGACACCGACCAGTGCCAGCGGCGGCACGGTATCGAAGAACTCGCCGACAGCATCGGCGGCGACCGAGAGGTCCACCTGCAGATGCTCGGCGACGTAGAGGGTGAGCTTCGCGACGTCGGCGAGGCCCGCCCCCGCGTCTTCGAGGACGATGCGCAGGTTCGCGAGGCACGCACGGACCTGTCCCACCACGTCACCTGGCGACTCCGTGGCCCCGTCCGCGTCGAGCGGCGCGATCCCCGCGGTGAACACGACAGCGCCCTGCGTCACCGTCGCCCGGTATGCGTGAGAGACCGCCAGGGTGAGCCGGTCGGAGCCGGCGAGCTGCACGGAACCCATGATCAGACCGCGTGCTTCTGGACGGCGGCGCCCACACGCGGCAGCGCTGCGACGACGTTGTCCTTCGCCTTGCCGCGGATGCCCTGGTACGCCTTTCGTAGGACCGCCTGGTTGGTGGACTCCGCCCGCTGGTCGGTGACGGCAAGCAGTGCGTCGCCCACCTTGTCGCCGCGCGCGGAGAGGAACTGCCCGAAGTCGCCCGGCTCGCCGGCCGCGAATTCGGCCCAGAACGGGTCCAGCGCCGCAGCGAAGTCGGGGAGCAGCTTGGTGAGGGCGGACTCGACGACCGACGGCGACGCCTTCTTGACCATCGCGTACGCAGCCTTGATCGTGGTACCCGACAGCCCGCTCTTATCCTTCACCTCGGCGTCGACGACGGACGCGAAGTCCGCCACGACTGCCTTTGAGCGCTCCGGATCGAGCAGCGACGTGGTCAGGGGAGTGGTCACAACAGGCCTTTCGCCTCGGTGGAGATCCAACGGGTCCCACCCTATCCGGCGGGTCGGACACAATGCGTTTCTCGTCGTCATCGGCAGTGTCCGCCGGCCACTTCCCACCACACGCACGTAACCGTTCGGCAACAAAGCCCACCCGGACGTTGCACTGTGTTCGGAATCACCTATCTTGGCGTTGAGGGCCTGAATCCACAGGCCCGGTTGCGACACAGTGAGGTGCCGCGCCGTTTCGGCTTCGTCTGCACGTCCACCGACGCGCGACGGGGTGGGCGTCGCACCCGGAACCGAGGTGAAGCGATGACCCTGAGGCCGATCGACGGTGCGGCGCAGCGCGCAACCGTGCCCTGGCAGCCACGGTACGTCCCGAGGCCGGGAACGCCCGTCCGCCCGTTCACCCCGGAGCCCACTCTCCCACTCGGCGACCCCACCGGCGGTTCCGACGCGCGAGCGTGGCGCGAGCAGGTCGACGGGCGGCTCGCCTTCCCCCGTGTGCACATCGACCGCAACGTCGACCTGAAGATGAGCGACGGTGTCGTGCTGCGCGCCACTGTCGTCCGGCCGGCCGACCGCGCCGGTCGCGCCACCGACATCCCGTTCCCGGCCGTGATCAACGTCAACCCGTACAACCGCGCCGTCGTCGATGCGATCGATGTCGCGACGCACACGCCGATCGTCGGGCCCGCCGTGACCCGGACGGCCGGACCGCTGTCGCGTGGCGTCGTGGACCTCACCGGCGGCCTGCTCGACGGCTTCGGCATCAACCGGCGCCTAGTCCGCAGCGGATACGTGCAGGTGATAGTCGACGTCCGCGGCACCGGATCCTCGCACGGTATCTGGCAGATCCTGGGCAGCCGTGAGCAGGACGACTCGCTCGAGGTGCTCGCGTGGGCCCGCCGGCAGGAATGGTGCGACGGCGCGCTCGGCATGGGTGGCTGGTCGTACTCCGCGATCAACGCGCTGCAGGCCGCCGGCCACAACCCGCCGGGCCTGAAGGCGGTGTTCGCGATCGAGGGCACCGAGGACATCGTCCGCGACATCTACATCACGGGTGGCCTCCCGTCGGCGTTCATCCCGCTGTGGTTGGGAGCGGTCAACGCGCTCAAGTGGGCTCCGAACCCCCGCACGTTGCTCCGGGACACGCTCAACGGCAACACCCTGCGCTGGCTGTTGAGCCGCATCGCATCGCCCGCCACCGAGCTGGCGTCGGTGCTCGCCGGTGTGCTCACCGGCCAGGATCCGCGGATCTACGACGACCCCTACTTCGACGTGCGTGATCCCTCGGTCGAGACCATCACCGCGCCGACGTTCCTGTTCGGAGGCTGGCACGACCTGTTCGCCCGCAGCACCCCGCGTCTGTATCGGCGACTGAACCTGCCGGCCGGCCAGAAGCAGATGCTGGTCACCGACGGCTACCACTTCGACATGGGCGAGGGCTTCGGCGGGCCGCAGTCGCCACCACGCATCGACGTGCTCGAGCGCGCCTGGTACGACCGATGGCTCAAAGGCGCCGACAACGGCGTCGACAGGTACGGTCCCGTCACATTGATGCAGCAGGGCGGCCAGTGGACCTCCGGTGCGCAGTTCCCGCGACCGGGAGCCCGTACCGAGCGTCTGTATCTCACGGCGACACCGTCGGAGACGGCGGCGCACGCACGGTTCGACGGTGGGCTCGACATCGCTCCCGCCCGCAGGCGGGCTCGTGTCGACACGCGGCCCGACCTGCGCGGCATGGTGTCGAAGGACATGACCCAGGTGACGGCCGGGCTCACCAAGGGCATGTCCGGCTCAGAGGATGCGGCCGCCCAGGAGCGCGGCGCGCTGTCCTTCACATCCGCGCCGGTAGGCGAGCCGGTGCAACTCAGCGGTGCGCTCAACCTCCACCTGGCCGCCACCTGCAGCGCGCACGAGGCGATCTGGACGGTCACCGTCAACGACGTCGCGCCCGACGGCACGTCGCGTGTGCTCACGAACGGTGCTCTGATGGCGTCGAACCGTGCGGTCGACCCGGCGCGCAGCGACTACGACGAGCACGGCGAGTTGCTCACCGCGTTCCACCCGCTCAGCGAAGCGGCCAAGCTGCCCGTCGATCCGGGCGAGACCGTCGAGCTGGACATCGACCTGGTGCCCACCGACGCGCTGCTCGACGAGGGGCACCGCCTCCGCGTCGACGTGTACGCAGGCAGCTACCCCCGCTTCCTCGCAACGGTCCCTGATCTGATCCGGACCCGCCTCGGCCGGCAGTCCGTAGTGCTCGACCCGGCCGCCCCGTCGTATCTGTCGATGCGGCTCGTGGGGAACCCGCGCTGGTGAGTGCTCCGGGGTTCGCCGCCGACTGAGCGGGCACGGACGGGCCCCGGCGAACCGGACCCACCAGGCGCAGGCGGCGCTATCTTGGGAGAGGTGGTGGCGGTGTCGCGTGGTTCGGCTGTGCGCCCGAGCGTAACGGTCGGGAAGCTGCACGGCCTGTTCGTCGACGGCAAGATCGACGCGAAGTCGTTACACGGTTCCACGCTGCGCGGACTCATCGCGGACAGCTGGCAGCGCAGCCTCGCCACCGGCGTCAACCCCGACGGCGAGGCGCCGGCGGCGACCCTCGCGCTGCAGACCCTCCGCGAACGACATCCCCTCGCGCCGGTCATGCCGACAATCCGCAAGCTGCTGGTAGACGACGCCAGCGAGTCGTCCGGGGTCATGGTCGCGGTCGGCGCCAGCGACGGCACACTGCTGTGGGTGGAGGGTGACAGCGCTGCCCGCCGCCGCGCCGAGACGATGAACTTCATGCCCGGTGCGGTGTGGAGCGAGAGCGCGGCCGGTACCAATGCGCCGGGCACGGCGCTCGCCCTCGATCGTGAGGTACAGATCCGCGGCAGCGAGCACTTCGCGCGTGCCGCCCACCGGTGGAGCTGCACGGCCGTACCGATCCACGACCCCACGACCCGTCAGCCGATCGGGGTGCTCGACGTGACAGGCGGGGTCGAGGTCGCGACGCCACAGACTCTCGCGCTGCTGCGCGCCACCGCGATGGCGGTCGAGGGCCAGCTCGCGGTGCTGCGGCTCACCGGTGACGGCCGCCCCGCGTCCCGTCCCGTGGCCGGGCTGCATGTGCTCGGGGCAGGGCGACCCACCTGGGTCACGCATCCCGACGGTGGCGCCCCGCATGTGGTGCCCCTCACCGGCCGGCACGCCGACATCCTGGTGCTGCTGGCCCGCCATCCGGAGGGGCTGTCGGGCGACCACCTCGCGCTGCTCCTCGACGAGGGCGACCTCGACACCGTCACCGTGCGCGCGGAGATGTCCCGGCTGCGGAAGGCGGTCGGCGCGCAGTACCTGGGCTCGCGCCCATACCGGCTGTTGGAACCCGTCGACATGGACGCCGACGCGGTGGCGACAGCCGTCCGGTCGGGGGCCGTCGGCACCGCGCTCGATCGCTATCCCGGTCCGCTGCTACCGAACTCGATCGCGCCGGGCGTCGCCCGGCTGCGGACGGAGCTGTCCGAGACTCTGCGCGCCGCGGTATTCGAGACCCGTGACCTGCGGATCCTACGGCGGTGGCTCGACCTCCCCGACGGTCGCGACGACCAGGAGGGCTGGCTCATCCTGCACCGGCACGGGGGCGCCGGCGGCCGCGCCGAGGCGGGCGGTCACCTCGCGGGACTCGAGATCCATCTCTCCTGACTCGGACCCGACGATGCAACTGTGATGCAACCCACATCGGCCTAGCGTGGATGGGGTACCACACAGTCGGCCACCCATGGAGGAGAGCCATATGACCGTCTACGCACGCCCGGGCACCGAGGGCGCCAAGATGTCGTTCAAGTCGCGTTACGACAACATCATCGGAGGCAAAGAGGTCGCACCCGTCAAGGGCCGATATTTCGAGAACCGGACACCCGTCACCGGGCAGGTGTTCTGCGAGGTGGCCCGGTCCACCGCCGAGGACATCGAGCTGGCGCTCGACGCCGCGCACGCCGCCGCGCCCGCTTGGGGCAAGACCTCCCCCACGGAACGTGCCAACGTCCTGATCAGGATCGCGGACCGGATCGAGCAGAACCTCGAGTCGATCGCCCTCGCGGAGTCGTGGGACAACGGCAAGCCGATCCGTGAGACCCTCGCCGCCGACATCCCGCTCGCCGTCGACCACCTGCGCTACTTCGCCGGCGCTCTGCGCGCCCAGGAGGGCTCGATCTCGGAGATCGACGAGCACACCGTTGCGTACCACTTCCACGAGCCGCTCGGCGTGGTCGGCCAGATCATCCCGTGGAACTTCCCCATCCTGATGGCCATCTGGAAGCTCGCGCCGGCGCTCGCCGCCGGTAACGCGGTCGTCCTCAAGCCGGCCGAGCAGACCCCGGTCTCGGTGCTGTACCTGTGGTCGGTGATCGAGGATCTGGTGCCCCCGGGGGTCCTGAACATCGTCAACGGTTTCGGGACAGAGGCCGGCAAGCCGCTCGCGTCGAGCCCGCGGATCTCGAAGATCGCGTTCACGGGCGAGACCACCACCGGTCGCCTGATCATGCAGTACGCGTCGCAGAACCTGATCCCGGTGACCCTGGAGCTGGGCGGTAAGTCGCCGAACGTCTTCTTCAAGGACGTCATGCTCGACAACGACGACTTCCAGGACAAGGCTCTGGAGGGCTTCACGATGTTCGCCCTCAACCAGGGCGAGGTGTGCACCTGCCCGTCGCGCGCGCTCCTGGAGGAGCCCATCTACGACGACTTCCTCTCGCTCGCGGCGATCCGCACCAAGGCCGTCCGACAGGGCGACCCACTCGACACGGAGACGATGATCGGCGCGCAGGCCTCCAACGACCAGCTGGAGAAGATCCTGTCCTATGTCGAGATCGGCAAGGGCGAGGGCGCGCAGATCGTGACCGGCGGCGAGCGGGCCGACCTCGGCGGCGACCTGTCCGGCGGCTACTACATGCAGCCGACGATCTTCACCGGCCACAACGGCATGCGAATCTTCCAAGAGGAGATCTTCGGCCCCGTGGTCTCGGTGACCTCGTTCAAGGACTACGACGACGCCATCGCGATCGCCAACGACACCCTGTACGGCCTGGGCGCCGGCGTGTGGTCGCGCAACGGCACCGTCGCCTACCGGGCCGGCCGCGACATCAAGGCCGGCCGCGTGTGGACCAACACCTACCACCAGTACCCGGCACACGCCGCGTTCGGTGGGTACAAGCAGTCGGGCATCGGTCGTGAGAACCACAAGATGATGCTCGACCACTACCAGCAGACCAAGAACCTGCTGGTGTCGTACGCCCCGAAGGCGCAGGGCTTCTTCTGATCCCCCGCGCCTCGAGGTCTGCGGCCGCCTGACCGCCACCACCGCTCAGCGCCGCAACGCGAACGCCCCGCCACACGGCGGGGCGTTCGCCGTGTCCTGGCAGGATCGAGGAATGGACTCCGACCGGCCCGCGACCGCCGAGGCCCTGATGCGCTCGCGCTTCGCGGCTTTCCGAGCCGGCGACGCCGACTGGCTGCTGGCGAGCTGGCACCCGTCGACGCGACCCGGATCGCTTGACCTGAGCGATGATCCGACCTGGCGCGGCCTGCAGATCGTCGACACGGTCGGCGGCGGTGAGTTCGACGAAGACGGTGTCGTCGAGTTCCGCGCGTCGTACACGGCCGGCAAGAGGCACGGCGTCCTGCACGAGCGGTCGCGGTTCGTCCGGGACGGCGGCCGGTGGTTCTACGTAGACGGTGACCTGATCGAGGAGTGACGCGGCCGCGCGCCAAAACTTGTCGTACCCCCGGTGTTTCATATCGATCGGGCGGCAGAAGCCGCCCGATTTCAGCACGGAGCGGGATTCCGCTTCGTCTCCATTGGGGGAGGAACCCGATATGAGCACGCCCAATCCGCCGTACCCGCCGCAGGCCTACCCGCCGATCCAGCCGCCCAAGAAGCGCCGGATCTGGCCGTGGGTCCTGCTCGGGATCCTCGTCGTCTTCATCGCCATCGTCGCCGGGTGCACAGCGATGGTCGGCAGCGCCGTGAAGTCGGTCTCCGACGACTCGAAACGCGTCGTCCACGTGACCTACAAGGTGACCGGCGACAGCCAGGATGCGACCATCACGTACGACATGAACGGCAACACGACCCAGGATTCGTCCGTCGCGCTGCCGTGGTCCAAGCAGACCGATGTCACCGGCATCAGCAAGTACGTATCCCTGTTGGCCAGCAACGGGATCGAGGGCACCGGCAGCATCACGTGCCAGGTGTTGGTCGACGGCAAAGCGATCATCACGAACACCGCGAGCGGCCCCGGCGCGTCGGCATCCTGTAGTGGCAGCGTCGACACGAAGTAGCCGGCCGGCAACAGACGCGGAGGGGCGGCGGCTCATCACCGCCGCCCCGCACCGCTACCGTGCATCTCCTCGGTGATCTCGACCTCCGAGGCCGGGCGCAGACCCCACGCCTCGGCGGACACGCAGATGCTGCGCCGTCCGGATCTGCGCGACGTGTCGTGGGTGTGGCCGTGCATCAGCCACTCCCCCAAGTCCGGCAGTCGGTACTGGGTGAACCGCTCGAACCCCGCCCCGTCGCCCACATGGTCGCCCGCGCCCTGGTACGGATAGTGGGACATCAGCACCGAGCGGCCACCGATCAGCGTCCGCGCGTACTGCTGCACCGTCTCGAAGACCGCCGTGAACTCACCGAAGTACTTGTGCGCGTTGCGATTCATCGGGTTCACGGGATCGTGGTTGCCGGTCACGAGATGCATCGGGATCTCCAGGGTCCCCAGCAGCTCGAGCGCATGCCGCATGCTGGCGATGCCACCGGAGCAGATGTCGCCCAGCACCCATAGCTCGTCGGTCGTGGGATCGATCCGCCACAGCGCCTCCAACAGGGCGTTATCGTGCGCGCCGGTCGATTCGAAGCCGCGCAACTCGGCGAGTTTGGGGTGCTGGAGGTGCAGGTCGGCGATGAAATGTTTCACAGGGTCTCCGGGAGTGGGCGCACGTGCGCTCGGATACGACGGGGATCAGAGGCCTCGGGCCGGCAACCCGTGTATCCACATCCGGTTCATGCGCTCCACCCTCCCGCACATGTCGCCGTCGCGCTACCGATTTTCGGCATGCACTCACAGCTCTTCGTATGCGCCGCCCAGCGCCGCGGACGTCGACCGTGCCCGAACGTCCGGCGTCAGCAGCCGCGGACCGATGGCGCGCCGTCACCCCAGCCTCGCACCTGCAGGTCGTCGAGGGGGCGGCACAGCGCCACCCGGGACGGCACGCGGCAACGTGCCGTGGCTCTCGACCGACAGCTCCAGACGCGCTGGTTCGATCTCGATCCGGCCGGCCGCTCGCCGCCCCGATTCCTCCTCCGCGCCTCCACACCCATCGCGTCGCGAACCGCGTTCGACATCACCGGAGATTCCTGATCTACCAGCTGTTTTGTGGCTTCCGCCTGTCTTGTGTAAGCTTTCGATCCGGCGGTTGCGCAGGTGCCCCACCCCGGAGCGCTCGCGGATCGCGCCCGATGGAGGCGTGCCAGAGCGGCCGAATGGGACTCACTGCTAATGAGTTGTCCGGCTACAACCGGACCGGAGGTTCAAATCCTCTCGCCTCCGCCACCCGACTTCGGTCGGGACAACTGAAAATGGGTATGCGCCCGTAGCTCAGTGGATAGAGCATCTGACTACGGATCAGAAGGTCAGGGGTTCGAATCCCTTCGGGCGCACAGATGAAACGCCTGGTCAAACGTAGTTTTGACCGGGCGTTTCTGCTTTCCGGAATCACCGACGTGACGCACCGAGTCGTCATTCCACCGAGCACCTTCAGGTGGCCTGTCATCGCACCCGCGCACCGGGTCGTGGCCGGCGCCCACGTACCAATCGCTCGAACGAGGAGCCTCCGATTGACCCTGCCCCCGAGGGCAGGGTTTACGGTGCAGGCGAGGTGATGACATGCGCATCGGTGAACTGGCCCACCAGGCGGGCGTGACCGTCAAGGCGGTCCGCTACTACGAGTCTCTCGGGCTGATCACCCCGACGCGACTATCGAACGGCTACCGCGACTACAGCGAGGTCGACGTCCGGCACACCGCAGAGATCCGCGCGCTCGCCCGTTTGGGGATACCAGTCGAGCGCACCCAACCGTTCCTGGACTGCCTCAGCGCCGGCCACCCACACGCCGACGACTGCCCCGCTTCGCTCGCCGAGTACCGCGACGCCATCGCCGACCTCACCGCACGCATCCACGGGCTGACCACCCGCCGCGACGCGCTGATCGCTCACCTGAACCGAGCCGCGCACCGCGGCTGCACGACCACGCCCGCCGACCAAGGAACCGACATGCCCGACTTCACCTCGTTGCCAGCCGATCTCCCCGTCCCCGCAGACGACGGTGCCGCCGATCACTTGCCAGGCACCCCACTGCCGCCCCTCGTCCTGCGGGCGACCGACGGCAGCACGATCACGCTCGATGAGCTCGGGCCCGGCCGTACGGTCATCTATCTGTACCCGCTCACCGGTCGGCCCGGCATCGACCTCCCCGAGGGCTGGGACGCGATACCCGGCGCGCGCGGGTGCAGCACCGAGGCCTGCGACTTCCGTGACCACTACCGCGATCTCGTCGACGCCGGGGCGACGCAGGTGTTCGGTTGCTCCAGCCAGGACGTCGACTACCAGCGGGAGGTCGTCGAGCGACTACACCTACCGTTCCCGATGCTGTCCGACCCGAACCTCGAACTCGCCCGAGCATTGGACCTACCCACCTTCGCGCCTGGCGACCTCGACCGGTATCGGCCATTCACCCCCAACATCCGCGACGAGCTGTACAGCCGCCTCACGATGATCGTCCGCGAGGGGCTGATCGAGCACGTCTTCTACCCGATCTTCCCGCCGAACGAGCACGCGGGTCAGGTACTGCGCTGGCTGCGGGCACACCTCCACTGAAACATCATCCCCCGGCCGGATTCGTCAAGCGCTGATCCCCATCGTCACTATGCGCGCCAGTTCGCGATAGGCGCTTCCATCGTCGAGCCCCGTGCCGGCACGAACGGCCCCCTGCTGGATGCGCACCATCATCGCCGCGACCAGGTCAGCGGCGAATGCGGCGTGGACGCGGCGGAAATCGCCCGCGTTCACACCGTCGGTGATCAGCTCCTGCACACGACTGGCGGCGATGCGGGTGTTGCGCTCGTACACCTGCCGCGCCGGCGCGAACGCGTCCAGGTCTGCCATGAACCGCTCCGAGGCCACCGAGAGTTCGCGACCGACCGCACCGAGATACGCCGAGATCCGCTCCCTCGCGTCGGACGCGGCCACCGTCGCCTCGACCCGCTCGGTGGCGCGTTTGAAGAAGTGCACCGTCGCGGACGTGACGAGTTGCTCCTTGCTGCCGGCCAGCGTGTACAGCGTCGATTTGGAGCATTTGAGCCGGGCAGCGATCGCGTCCAGGGTCAGGTGCGCGAACCCCTCTGCCAGAAACAGCGCGAGGAGTTCGTCGAACAGCTCTGTGCGGCGTGCGGTCGCGAAGGACGAGCGTTGCTCCATGTCCGCGAATGATACTGCCGGACCTCTTGCAGTACTCCTCTGTCAACAGTACTGTCACTTGTAATTCAGTACCATTATTCGTATCGAGGAGGGCCGCGTGGCCGTCGAACGACTCCTGCCCACCGCCGAGGCGCACGACCTCATCCAGCTCACGCGGGACATCGCGGACAGGGTGCTGGCGCCTTTCGTCGACGAGTACGAGCGGACGGAGACGTACCCCGACGGCGTGTTCGCCACGCTGGGGCAGGCCGGCCTGCTGAGCCTGCCGTACCCCGAGGAGTGGGGCGGCGGCGGTCAGCCGTATGAGGTGTACCTGCAGGTGCTCGAGGAGATCGCCGCCCGCTGGGCCGCGGTGGGCGTCGCCGTCAGCGTCCACACCCTCGCCTGCCACCCACTGATGTCCTTCGGTACCGAGCAGCAGAAGCAGGAGTGGCTCCCCGACCTGCTACACGGCGCCACCATCGGCGCGTACAGCCTGTCGGAGCCACAGGCCGGCTCCGACGCGGCAGGGCTCATGTGTCGCGCAACCGCCGTCGACGGCGGCTACCGGCTGGACGGCACCAAGGCGTGGATCACGCACGGAGGCATCGCCGACGCCTACAGCGTGTTCGCACGCACCGGCGAGGGCTCGAAGGGTGTCTCGTGCTTCCTCGTCCCGAAGACGACCGAGGGCCTGGCCTTCGGCAGGCCCGAGCAGAAGATGGGCCTCCACGCGGTACCCACCACCTCGGCGCACTACGACAATGCCTACGTGCCACGTGAGCGCAGACTCGGCGCCGAGGGGCAGGGGCTGCAGATCGCGTTCAGCGCACTGGATTCCGGTCGTCTAGGCATCGCCGCCGTCGCGGTGGGGCTCGCACAGGCCGCACTCGACGAGGCGGTCGCCTACGCTAAGGACCGGACGACATTCGGCCGCAAGATCATCGACCATCAAGGCCTCGGGTTCCTGCTCGCCGACATGGCCGCCGCCGTCGACTCGGCGCGCGCCACCTACATCGACGCGGCGCGCCGGCGCGACGCCGGGCTGCCGTACTCCCGCAACGCGTCCGTAGCGAAACTCGTCGCGACGGACGCCGCGATGAAGGTCACGACAGACGCCGTCCAGGTGCTCGGCGGCTACGGCTACACCCGTGATTTCCGCGTCGAACGCTATATGCGCGAGGCCAAGATCACCCAGATCTTCGAGGGCACCAACCAGATCCAGCGCCTCATCATCAGTCGCGGTCTCGCAGCCGCTTCCTGACTCGCAGGCCGGGGCAGGAAGGTCCGAGGCACGACGAGCGCACCTCGGACCTCCACCGTCCCCCCTCGCATCCGCTCACCGTCTCACCTCGGGCACAGGCGCGCCGGAGGAGCCGGGAGCGGTGGCTCGACGAGCATCGGCCGACGGTGGTGAGACCGCCCGCAACGATGCCGTGCGACCAGGCCGCACGAGCCAGTAGTCCACCACAGCCTTACGCGTACGTCAATCTGCTGTGACGACGAAGCGGAGCGAAGCCGCGTATCGGACGAGGGGCGGCGCCCACGACGCGACACGCGATCGCCACCCCCGCCCCTCTGACCTGCACCCAGCGAATACTCTGGGTCGGGTGGCACTGCGCATTCGACCCGACCTCGACGATGTCCCCGCCTACGTCCCGGGCAAGGCGGCGCCCGGCTCGCTGAAGCTGGCGTCCAACGAGATCACCGCCGGCCCGCTGCCGAGCGTGCTCACGCACATCACGTCGATCCTCGGTGGTGTCAATCGCTACCCGGACAACGGCGCGGTGGACCTCCGCGACGACCTCGCGAAGCTCACGGGGGTCGGCCCCGACGAGATACACGTGGGCTGCGGGTCCGTCGCGATCTGCCAGATGCTGGTGCAGATCACCTGCCTGCCCGGCGACGAGGTGATCATGGCGTGGCGCTCGTTCGAGTCGTACCCGCTCGCCGTCCGCATCGCCGGCGCCGTGCCCGTCCAGGTCCCCCTCGACGGCAACCACGCGCACGACCTGGACGCGATGGCGGCCGCCGTCACCGACCGCACCCGACTCATCTTCGTCTGCAACCCCAACAACCCGACCGGCACGACGGTCTCGCACGAGGCCCTCGTCGACTTCCTGCGCACGGTGCCCCCGAACGTCCTGGTGGCGCTCGATGAGGCGTACTTCGAGTACACCCGCGCCAGCGACGTGACCGGCACCCGAACCGACGGCGTCGAGATCTTCCGCGAGTTCTCCAACGTCGTTGTGCTACGCACGTTCTCGAAGGCGTACGGTCTGGCTGGGCTCCGCGTAGGCTATGCGATCGCGGACCCGGCCGTGGTGACCGCGCTGTCGAAGGTGCACATCCCGTTCAGCGTGAACTCGGCGGCGCAGGCTGCGGCGATCGCGTCGCTCGAGGCCGGCGACGAGTTGCTCGCCCGCACCGAGGCCGTCGTCGCCGAACGCGCCCGCGTCCGGGATGCGCTGCTCGCAGCCGGCTACGACGTGCCGCCCACCCAGGCCAACTTCGTATGGTTGGCATTGGGCGACAAGGCATCCCCGTTCGCTGCCGCCGCCGCGGAGGCGGGCCTGCTCGTGCGCCCGTTCGACGGTGACGGAGTGCGGGTCACCGTCACCGAGCCCGCGGAGAACGACGCCTTCCTGGCCTTCGCCACCGGATGGGACCGGTGAGCCTGACCAAGGGCGGGTTCGCCTTCGAGGCGCACGTTCCGGTCCGCTGGTCGGACATGGACGCGCTCGGGCACGTCAACCACGCGCGGATGGTGACGCTCCTGGAGGAGGCCCGGATCGCTTGGCTCCTGTCGGCGGGCGAACAGTACGCGCCGCTGATCAAGAGCGCCTTCATCGCCGACGTCGCGATCAAGTACAAAGGCCAACTGCGGCACGAGGACTCGCCGGTGCGGGTGGGCATGTACATCGCCGGCAACCGCTCCGTCGACTTCACGATCGGGTACGAGGTGCGCGGCGCGCAGGCCGCTCCGGAGTCGAGACCGGCGGTGATCGCCACGACGCAGATGGCCGTGGTCGACATCGAGAAGCGCACGCTACGGCGCCTCACCGACACCGAGAAGGGCTACCTCGCAGCCTGGTCCCGGGGCTGATCCGCGTCGCCGTCGTCGGGAGCGGCCGGCAGCTCGGGTGTCGACCGCCCGGGTAGCCGGGCGATCACCTTCTGCTCGAGCTGCGCAGCGACCCGTCGGGCCCCGGCGATCGACAGCTCCCGCTCGCCGGACCGGCGCACCAGCTCGTCGATCTGATGGTCGATCGAGGCCACCACCTCACCGCGCGGCCGCGGCCGCTTGTCCGCCTCGTCCACCAGGTCGCCCACCGCACTCAGCGCGACCACCCGATCGACCAACTCCTCCCATACGACATCCAATGCGCCGCTACGATTTCCGTCTGCTAGACCGGGAGCGTCGCGTAGTTGCCCCCACACGTCGGCGAGCTGGGTGGCGTCGGCGGAGATCTGCACCAGCTCGGTCGCGAGGTCAAGCTGCAGCAGCTGCTCGTCCAACTCCCCGGAGTGCGCGGACCGCGAATCCACCACTCGGTCGTACACCGCACCCGCCACGTACAGCAACACCTCGTAGCGATCGGTGAACACCGAGGCATCGTTGTCGGGTGGCCGGTGCCACTCCACCCATTCGGCCACGGAATCGGGCGCGTGCAGCGTCGCGAGCCGTACGACGGGGGCCGCGGCACGGGCGACGCTGCGCACCGCCACCGTCGCCGCCGACGGTGTCACGGGTGCGGGCGTGCGGCACAGCGCGTCGAACAGCGCTTCGCGCTCGTCCAGATCGAGGTGTATGCCGCCGCGGCGAGCGCGGCGGATCGCCCGGACGCTCGCGCCGAACGACCGCCGGTCCACGGTGAACGAGTGTCGCGCCGAGGCGAGCCTGCGTCGCGCGTCGACGGTGCGCAGCGCCTCGGCCACATCCCGCGCACCCGTCAGCGCCCCGTCTGCGCCCGCACAAGTCGGATCGTAGCCATGTCGTTCTGTGAGCCAAGGAG
>NZ_BAABFR010000093.1:0-21216 GCF_039541155.1 Tsukamurella soli | reverse complement strand
GCAGCGGAGCCTGCCGCGGCTCCGGCCGCCGAGCCCGAGCCCGCCCCCAAGCCGGCGGCCGCCGCTGCTCCCGCTTCCGCCGCATCCGGCACCGAGGTGAAGATGCCGGAGCTCGGCGAGTCCGTCACCGAGGGCACCGTCACCCGCTGGCTCAAGGCCGTGGGCGACGACGTCGCCGTGGACGAGCCCCTGCTCGAGGTGTCCACCGACAAGGTCGACACCGAGATCCCCTCGCCGGTCGCGGGCACGCTGCTCGAGATCAAGGCCGAGGAGGACGACGTGATCGCCGTCGGCGGCGTGCTCGCGGTCGTCGGCGCACCCGGCGCCGCCCCGGCCGCTGCTCCGGAGCCCGAGCCCACGCCGGCACCCGCACCGAAGCCCGAGCCCAAGCCTGAGCCCACCCCGGCCCCCGCGGCCGCTGCTCCCGCCCCGGCACCGTCGGCCCCGGCGCCCGCACCGTCGACTCCCGCGGCCTCGGAATCGACCCCGTACGTGACCCCGTTGGTCCGCAAGCTGGCCGCAGACAACGGCGTCGACCTCAACTCGGTCAAGGGCACCGGGGTCGGCGGCCGCATCCGCAAGCAGGACGTGCTGGCCGCCGCCGAGGCGGCCGCGGCGGCAGCCGCATCGTCCAATGCAGCGCCTGCTTCGTCTCCCGCGCCGGCCGCTCCCGCCGCCTCCGCGGCACCGGCACCGTCGACGCCCAAGGGCGTGCGTCCCGAGCTCGCCTCGCTGCGCGGCACCACCGCGAAGATCAACCGCATCCGGCAGATCACGGCCAAGAAGACTCGCGAGTCGCTGCAGGAGTCCGCGCAGCTCACGCAGGTCTTCGAGGTGGACATGAGTCGCATCGTGGCGCTGCGCAAGCAGGCCAAGGCCTCCTTCCAGGCCAATGAGGGCGTCAACCTCACCTACCTGCCCTTCATCGCGAAGGCCGTGGTCGAGGCGCTCAAGCTGCACCCGAACGTCAACGCCTCGATCAACGAGGAGGCCAAGGAGATCACCTACCACGGTGTGGTCAACCTGGGCATCGCCGTCGACACCGATCAGGGACTGCTGTCACCGGTCATCAAGAACGCCGACGACCTGAGCCTGGCCGGCCTCGCCCGTGCCATCTCCGACCTGGCGGCGCGTACCCGTGGCAACGGCCTCAAGCCTGACGAGCTGTCCGGTGGCACCTTCACCATCACCAACATCGGCAGCCAGGGCGCGCTGTTCGACACCCCGATCCTGGTCCCGCCGCAGGCGGCGATGCTGGGCACGGGTGCGATCGTCAAGCGCCCGGTCGTGGTCACCGATACGAGCGGCACGGAGTCGATCGGCATCCACTCGATGTCGTACCTGCCGCTCACCTACGATCACCGGCTGGTGGACGGCGCCGACGCGGGCCGCTTCCTCACCACGATCAAGCACCGCCTCGAGGAGGGTGCGTTCGAGGCCGACCTCGGCCTGTAGCACCGGGACGGCGTGTAGGTAGGCGCATGCGGATCGCGATCGCGGGCTCGTCGGGGCTCATCGGCACAGCTGTCGCCGAAGCCCTGACGGCCCGCGGCGACACGGTGGTGCGCCTGATCCGGGAGGGTTCCGGCATACCTCCGGCTCCCGGCAGGCTGGCCTGGGACCCCGACGGTGCCGGGATCGCCCCGAGCGCGCTCGCGGGCGTCGACGCGGTGATCGACCTGTGCGGCTCGCCGATCGCCGGCCGGCGCTGGACCGGAGCCGTGAAGCAGGAGCTACGCGATTCCCGGTTGCACCCGACGCTCGCCCTCGCCGACGCGGTGGCCGGCGAGGGTGTTCCGGTGCTGCTCAACGCCTCTGCCGTGGGCTTCTACGGCAACGCCGGCGAGAGCGTGTGCGTCGACGCCGGCGCCGACGCCACCGCTGTCGGCGACGGCTTCCTGGCAGACCTGTGCGCCGAGTGGGAGTCCGCGACCGGCGCGGCGTCGGCGGCGGGCGCCCGCGTCGCGCACCTGCGGTTCGGTCACGTGCTGTCGGCGGCGGGCGGGCTGCTGCCGATCATGAAGCGCGTCTATCAGTTCGCCCTCGGTGGCAGGCTGGGCAGCGGCCACCAGTACCTGCCGTGGATCGAACGCTCCGACGCGGCGCGCGCGGTGCTGCACGTGCTCGACTCGCAGCTGTCCGGGGCGGTCAACATCACCGGACCCGACCCGGCACGCCAGGCGGCGTTCAGTGAGGCACTCGCCCGGCGCCTGGGGCGGCCCGCGCCGTGGGTGGTGCCCAAGTCCGTGCTGCGGCTCGTCGTCGGCGAGATCGCCGACGAGGGCCTACTCGCGTCGCAGCGTGCGGTTCCCCGGGCCCTGCGCGACGACGGCTTCCTCTTCGCCTATCCGGGGCTCGATGCGGCGCTCGCCGCGGCATTCGACGCTCCATTCGGGGCGCACGGCGCGGCCGGGGCGTAGCGTCACCCCCATGAGTTCGTCACGTTCCGCCCGCGCAGCGGCGGGCACCGATCTCGAGGTCCGGAACCTCGGCACCGTCGGCTACCAAGAGGCATGGGACCTCCAGCACCGTCTCGCCGACCAACGCGCCGACGGAGAGATCGGCGACGTGCTCCTGCTGCTCGAGCACCCCTTCACCTACACCGCGGGTAAGCGGACCCAGCCGGAGGACCGGCCCGTCGACGGCGGCGAGGTGATCGACGTCGACCGCGGCGGCAAGATCACCTGGCACGGCCCCGGTCAGCTGGTCGGATACCCGATCGTCGCGCTCGGCGCCCCCCTCGACGTGGTCGACTACGTACGACGGATCGAACAGGCATTGATCGAGGTGTGCCGCGGATACGGACTACCCGTCGGCCGCGTCGCCGGGCGATCCGGCGTGTGGCTCCCCGCCGACGGTGCCCGCCCCGAGCGCAAGGTCGCGGCGATCGGTATCCGCGTGACCCGCGGCGTCACGATGCACGGCTTCGCGCTCAACTGCGACAACACATTCGCCGGTTTCGACGCCATCATTCCGTGTGGCATCCCGGACGCCGGCGTCACGTCCATCTCCACCGAGCTCGGACGCGACGTCACCGTCATCGACGTCCACGACGCGGTCGTCGATGCCGTGCGCCGCGCGCTCGACGGTGACCTCCCCGTCGTCGACGAGGAACTGCACGCCGCCGGTTCCGCCGCCCGCTGACCGACGACCGCCTCTTCGACGAGCATCGAGACCTTCGATCAGCTGACATACCGTCGGTGAGCGACTGAGGGCGCTGGATGAATGACGGCGGGCGATGTGCCCGCATGTCCGGAGCAGACCCGCGGGCGCCCGCTCAGTCCCCCGTGGCGTGCGCCCAGGTCTGCGCCCACAGTTCGAGCGGCCCCAGCGCGAGCAGCAGCGACCGGCCGTGCACCGTCAACCGATAGCCCGTCGCCGTGGGGGTGACGATCCGCGCCTCGGTCAGCTCGGTCAGCCGCTGGGACAGGGTGCTCGGCGACATGCCGTCGATCCTGTCGCGCAGGCCGGAGAAACGCACCTGCCCGAATCGCAGCTCCCACAGGATGCTCAGCGCCCACCGACGCCCCAACAGGTCGAACGCCGCCATGACGGGACGGCCGCTCTCCGAGCCACGCACCGGCCGCCCGGGCAGCGGTCCGCCGCGCCGGTCCTCCTGCACGCCGTCATCCATGTGATCTCCGTCTCATCCGTGTGCGCGTTGTCGGAGACGTCATGCTCCGCCGCCCATTGTCCATGCGGCCCGCCTGGGCTAGCGTCCTATAGCACAGCATTCTACTTCGAATATTGGACCAGATGCGGCCATCAGAGCCGGATATCACAGGGACAGGTCCGATGTTCGAACCAATCGAGCACCGGAGGGCACTGTGACCACACGTATCGAGAGCTACCGCAGAGCAGGGTGGACGTTCCGCGTCCGCGACACCGGACCGATCGACGGCCCCGTCGTGGTCCTGCTGCACGGCTTCCCCCAGACCTCGTCGTCGTGGGCGGCGGTCGCCGCACTGCTCAACGACCGCGGAGTCCGCACCGTCGCCCCCGATCAGCGCGGCTATTCACCTGAGGCGCGGCCGCGCGGCCGCTTCGCCTACCGGTCCAGCGAGCTCACCGCCGACATCGTGGCGCTGCTCGGCGCGATCGGCAGGCCCGTGCACCTCGTGGGCCACGACTGGGGATCGCGCGTCGCCTGGGCGGTGGCGGCCGAGCGCCCGGACCTCGTCGCCACGCTGACTGCGGTGTCGGTGCCCCATCCGGCCGCGTTCGTGCGCTCGATGCTGCACTCGGACCAGGCGGTTCGCTCGTATTACATGGCGATGTTCCAGCCGCCGCTGCTACCCGAACTGCTGATCCGCAACCGGCCCGACATCTTCTACGGCCTGCTCGGTCGATCCGGAATGACGCCGGAGATGATCGACACCGTGCGCCGCGAGATCGTCGACACGGGCGCGCTCACCGGCGCCCTCAACTGGTACCGCGGGCTGCCGTTCTCGACGCCGACGGACCTGCGCGCCGTGGTGTCCGTGCCCACGACCCAGGTATGGAGCGACGGTGACACCGCCCTCGCTCGTGCGGGGGCGGAGCTGTCGCGCGACTACGTGACCGGCCGCTACCGCCTCGAGGTCCTGGCCGGCGCCAGCCACTGGATCCCGGACGAGCGCGCGGCCGACCTGGCCGACATCATCTGCGATACCGCCGGCTTCACCACCGAGGCCCGTTGAGCCCCGCGGCCGCGCTGGGCCGCTGGTGCGTCCGCCACGCGGCGTGGGTGCTGCTGCTGTGGGTGGCCGTGGCGGGTGCGCTCAACGTCGCGGTGCCCAGCTGGAGACGACCGTCCACCAGCACTCGGCGCCGTTCATCCCGGGCGACCTTCCCGGCGTGAACGGGCTGCGCGCGATGGCCAAGGAGTTCGGGACCGCGCCGTCGACCGCCCAGGGCAATGTCGTGATCGCGGACGAGCGCGGGATCAGCCCGGCGGACCAGCGCTACTACTCCGACCTGGTCACGCGACTCGAGGCCGACAACGACCACGTGGCGTACCTGATCGACGCGTACGGTACGGCGGCCGCCCGCGGGGTCGGGCTCAGTCCCGACGGCAAGGCGATCAACCTGGTGGTCGCGGAGGTCGGCGACGTGGGCTCCACCCGCGCGCAGACCAGCACCGACGCGATCCGTGAGACCCTCACCCGCACACCACCTCCCGCGGGCACCACGGTGTCGTTCACCGGCGTCGCCCCCACGCTGTCCGACCTGTTCACCGCGATCGACCGCTCCCTGCTGCTGATCACGGCGGTGTCGGTCGTGCTGATCACCGCTCTGCTGCTGATCACCTACCGCTCGCTCGGCGCCGCGCTCGTCCCGCTGCTGACGATCGGTCTGTCACTCGGTATCGCCCGGCCGATCGTGTCGCTACTCGGTGAGCACCGGGTGATCCCGGTGTCCAACTTCTCTATAGCGATCATGACCGCCATGGTGCTCGGTGCCGCAACGGATTACGCGATCTTCGCGGTGGCCGGCTTTCACGAGGCCCGCCGCGCGGGCGCGCCGGCGGACCAGGCCGCGGTGCGGGCGACGGCCCGCGTGGCACGGATCGTGGTCGCCTCAGCGCTCACGATCGCGGTCGCCAGCGGCGCGATGATCTTCTGCAAGGCGGGCATATTCGTCACCGCGGGCCTGCCGACGACGGCGTCGATCGCCGTCACCTGCCTGGTGGCGCTGACGGTGCCGCCCGCGCTGCTGCGCGTGCTCGGCGCCCGCGGATGGGTCGAGCCGCGCGCGTCGCGGGAACGACGGTGGCGGCGCACCGGCGCGTGGGTCATGCGGCGCGCAGCGCCGCTGTCGGCGGCGGCGCTCGTGATCCTGATCGCGGCCGCGGCGATGCTCCCGACCATGGTGATCGGCTTCGACGAGAACCGGATGCAGCTGCGCGCCACCGACTCCCGCACGGGCTACGACACGGTGCTGCGGCACTGGGGCGTCAACGAGGCGGCGCCCGAGTTCCTGCTGGTGCGCGCGGACCACGACATGCGCGACACCAACGACCTCGCCGCGCTCGAGGCCGTCGCGATAGGCGTGTCCAACCTCGACGAGGTCGCCTACGTCCGCTCGATCACGCGGCCCGAGGGGAAGCCGATCCCGGAGTCGGCGGTGGGTTACCAGACCCGGCTCGTCGCGGACGGCCTCGGTACCGCCCACAAGCAGATCCTGCAGGCGTCGCCGCAGCTGAAGGCCCTCGCCGCCGGCGTATCCGCGCTCGATTCGGGCGCGTCCGACGCCGCCGCGCGGGTCCCGGCCCTCGTCGACGGCACGCACCGGGTGGTCGGCCTCGCGACGGGCGTCCTCGACACGCTGACCGCGGCGCAGCGGGCGCTCGCCACGGCGACGGACGGCACCGTCGGTGTCCCCCAGGCGGTCACCACGCTGCGCACCGCGGTCGGCGCGCTCACAGTGGCCGCCGACGCCGTCCGGACCGCGCAGCAGCAGCGGGCGTCGTCGACGGCGGGTCTGACGACGGTGTTCGGCCCGCTCATGCGGCCCGCCGCGCCCGACTGCTCGATCACCCCCGGTTGCATCGCCGCGCGGCAGGCGTTCGCACAACTCGACGGCGCGACCGGCGGCGCGGCGTCCGCCGCGATCCGCGCCGCCACTGCGACCGACGTGCTGCCGGCCGGCACCACCGACCGCGCGGCCACCGCACTGAGCCAGGCCGACGACGCGCTCTCGCGGGTGCAGGGCCTACTCACCGGGCTGGGCGGACTCAGCCCGGACCAGATGAAGGCCCAGCTCGCGGAGCTCACGAGCGGCGTCGACCAGCTCGCGACCGGGCTCGGCCGGCTGAGCGACGGGCTCGGTCAGGTCAAGACCGGCACCGACCAGGTGGTAGCGATGACGGCACAACTGCAGCAGGGGCTCGGCACCGCGTCCGGATACCTCACGCAGATGTCCGACCACACCAGCGACGGCCCGGGGCGCGGCTTCTACCTGCCGCCGCAGGGGTTGACCTCGCAGCGGTTCGTCGACGGTGCCCGCCTGCTGCTGTCTCCCGACGGCCGCACGGCCCGCATGCTCGTGGTGTGGCGGGTGAACCCGTACTCCAACGCGGCGCTGCGGGCATCTCCGGAGATCCCCGCCGCGGCCCGCGCCGCCGCTCAGGGCACCGTTCTCGCGGACGCCCGGTTCGACAGCTTCGGCCTCGCCTCGATCTCCGCGCAGATGCGCAGCCAGGTGCTGCGCGACTTCCGACTGTTCGGTCTGGTGGCGGTGATCGGTGTGTTCCTGGTGTTGGTGGTGCTGCTCCGGTCGCTCGTCGCGCCGGCGTTGATGGTGGCCACCGTGGTGCTCTCGTTCGCAGCGGCGGCCGGGACGAGCGTGCTGCTGTGGCAGCACATCCTGGGGATCGACGTGGACTGGTCCGTGCTCCCGATCTCGTTCATGGCGCTCGTCGCCGTGGGCGCCGACTACTCCATGCTGTTCGCGGACCGGATCCGAGAGGAGGCGGCAGGGAACTCCACCCTGCGGGGTGTGCTGCGTGCGTTCGGCTCGACGGGCAGCGTCATCACCACGGCGGGGCTCGTGTTCGCGATCACGATGTTCGCGCTGATGTCGGGCAGCGTGATCAACCTGCTGCAGATCGGCTCGACGATCGGGATCGGTCTACTGCTCGACATCGCCGTCGTGCGCACCGTCTTCGTGCCGGCCGCGATGACGCTGCTCGGCGACCGGATGTGGTGGCCGTCCCGCCCGGACTGAGAAGCCCGGTCGCGGGCGTAGGATCACCCGGGTGAGTACCCCTCCCGCACAGCCCGAGGCGCGCAAGCCGGAGACCCGCAAGCTGCTCCGCCTCGAGGTCCGAAACGCCGAGACACCCATCGAGCGGAAACCCGGTTGGATCCGCACCCGAGCGAAGATGGGTCCGGAATACACCGAGCTCAAGGGCCTCGTCAAACGCGAGGGCCTGCACACGGTGTGCGAGGAGGCCGGCTGCCCCAACATCTACGAATGCTGGGAGGACCGGGAGGCCACGTTCCTGATCGGCGGCGAGCAGTGCACGCGGCGCTGCGACTTCTGCCAGATCGACACCGGCAAGCCGGCCGAACTCGACCGGGACGAACCCCGCCGCGTCGCGGAATCCGTTGCGGCCATGGGGCTTCGCTACTCCACCATCACCGGGGTGGCGCGCGACGACCTGCCCGACGAGGGCGCCTGGCTGTACGCCGAGACCGTCCGGCAGATCCACGCGCTCAACCCGAACACGGGCGTCGAGAACCTGATCCCCGACTTCCACGCCGAACCGGACCTGCTGGACGAGGTGTTCGACGCCCGGCCCGAGGTGCTGGCGCACAACCTCGAGACGGTGCCCCGCATCTTCAAGCGGATCCGTCCCGCCTTCCGCTACGACCGGTCCCTGGACGTCATCCGGCAGGCGCGTGCATTCGGCCTGGTGACCAAGTCGAACCTGATCCTCGGCCTGGGCGAGACGCCCGAGGAGGTCACGGCGGCGATGCGCGATCTGCACGACGCCGGCTGCGACATCCTCACGATCACGCAGTATCTGCGGCCCTCGCCGCGGCACCACCCGGTCGAACGCTGGGTCAAGCCCGAGGAGTTCGTCGAGCACACCACCGTGGCCGAGGAGATGGGCTTCGCGGGCGTCATGGCCGGGCCGCTGGTGCGTTCGTCGTACCGCGCTGGACGGCTCTACGCCAAGGCCATGTCCCACCACGGGCGGGAGCTGCCGGCCGCCATGGAGCACCTCGCCCAGGAGGGCTCCGCCGCGCAGGAGGCGACCTCGGTGCTGCGCCGCATGGCCTGATCCCGCGCCGACTACGCTGTAGGGATGGCACGCAGCAGAAGCACCGCCGACGCGAAGAACAAGGAGCTCCGCGCGGAGGCGAAGAAGGCCCGCCGTAAGGCCTCGCGGGAACGCTACAAGCAGATGTGGCAGGCGTTCCAGATGCAGCGCAAGGAGGACAAGCTCCTCCTCCCGCTGATGATCGGGGCGTTCGTCGGCGTGATCGTGGTGGCGGTGATCATCGGTCTGCTGATCAGCAAGTGGTGGCTGTTCCTGATTCTGGGCGTCCTACTCGGCGCGCTGCTGGCGTTCGTCGTGTTCACGCGACGGCTCGAGCGCAACGTCTTCGCCAAGAACGAGGGGCAGCCAGGCGCCGCGGGGTGGGCGCTCGACAACATGCGCGGGCAGTGGCGGGTCACGCAGGCCGTGGCCACCACCACCCACGCCGACGCGGTGCACCGCGTGCTCGGCCGCCCCGGCGTCGTGCTGGTCGGCGAAGGCAACCCCGGCCGTGTCAAGGGCCTGCTCGCTCAGGAGAAGAAGCGCACGGCCCGGATCGTGGGCGACACACCGATCTATGAGTTCGTGACCGGCTCCGAGGAGGGCCAGATCCCGCTGCGGAAGCTGCAGCGGACGCTCGCGAAGCTGCCCTCCAACATCAGCACCGACAAGCTGGACACCCTCGAGCAGCGGCTCGCGGCGCTGGGCGCCAAGGCGGGCGGCGCGCAACTGCCCCGCGGCCCGCTCCCCCAGGGCGCCAAGATGCGGTCGATGCAGCGCACCGTACGCCGCCGCACCGGCAGCTGACACCCCGCACGACGGCGCCGCTACCCGGACACACCGGGTAGCGGCGCGGTCGGATCGGCTGCAGGTACGACAAGGCCTGCAGGTGGGAGGTGTGGCAGATACATGGTGATCACTCCATGGCGGCACGAATCAGTTCACATGCCGTCAGCACCAGAGGCTCGCGCATGCGTCCGCGCCGGTGGATCACCGAGAACGGTGCCTGGTACCCGAAGGAGGCAGGCAGTAGCGGCTTCAGTCGCCCGTCGTCCACCCAACGGTCTGCGTAGTGCTCTGGTAGATAGCCGATGAACCCGCCGGACAGGATGAGCATCAACTGCGCCTCCATATTGTCCACGGTCGCCGCCTTCTGCCCGAACCCGTGCCTGGCCAGCTCCCTCTCCGTCCAGTAGCCGCGGGTCACCATGCGCTGCTGCGCGATCACATCCGGCGACGGCCTGCGGCGGTCGTACAACGGGTGTGCGGAGCTGCAGTAGAGCCAGTGCTGCTCCTGGTAGAGCGGCAACGTGGCAAGCGCTGGCGGGCTGGTCGCGAACGAGCCGATCCCCAGGTCCACCACCCCGTCCAGAACGCGCGCCTGCAGCTCTGTCGGTGACCGCACCTCCACGTTGAGATGCACTGCGGGGTGATCCCGACTCAGGGCGCCGATCACGCCGATGAGCGGCAACTTCGGGTCGGACACCGTGGAGTCCAATACGCCGAGGGTGAGCGTTCCACGCAGTTCACCTTGCAGCGCAAGACCATACCGTTCGAACTGCTCGAGCTCGCCCAAGATCCGAAGACACTCCTGGTGGTACACCTCCCCCTTACTGGTGAGCGTGAAGCCGGCGCGCCCGCGCTGACACAGCACGATGCCGAGCCGGCGCTCCAACTGCGCCATGTAGGTGCTGATCGCCTGCACAGAGAGGCCGAGCTCCTGCTGCGCGGCGGCGAAGCCCTGGTTCCGGACGATCGCCACGAACACGCGGATCAGCTTGAGGTCTGGCAGATCGCTCGGCATCGCATCCTCCTCCGCAGCATGGAGTGACGTCCGTCTCTCCATTTACTTCAGAGATTCTAGAAGTATTTTTTTAAACCCGATGATTTATTTACCGGCTTCCGGTTCGTACTGTTCTACGCATGGCCATAGCACCCGACCCGGGAGCTCGACCGATCGAGTCACACCCACAACACCTCGAATCTGCCGATGGCGGCCGGCCCCGCGCGACATCTCGTGGACCTCCGCCGTCGAGAACAGGCGATCAGCCCCGACCTCCGCACGTCCGCCAGCGGCAATATCGAGCGCCCACCCACGAATCCGCACCGGAGTCTCACACGCCGCCGGCCCCCATTCCGCCAACGCTCATCACATCACTGAACTTTTCCTAGCTAGGAAGGCATACATGTCCGCATCGACAGAGAAGAACACCACGGCTCAAACGACCCTGGTCGAGTCGAGGTCCATCGACTGGGTGCCACATGAGGAGCGTCACGGAAAGCTCTGGCACCAGTTGCCGTTGTGGTTCCTCGGCAACTTCCAGTACTCCTCGGTCGTCATCGGCTTCATCGGTCCCAGCATGGGGCTCTCCCTCGCATGGACCGCCGTCGCCGGCGCCCTGGGCATCATCATCGGCACCCTCTTCATGGTCTTCCACGCATCACAGGGGCCACAGATGGGGTTGCCCCAGATGATCCAATCCCGGGGTCAATTCGGGTATCGCGGGGTGGTGATCCCGTTGTTCGCGACGTTCGTGACGTACTTCATGTTCAACGCGGTCAACCAGGTACTGCTGGGCTCGGGCTTCAAGGCGTCGTTCGGCCTGAACTCCGAGGTGGTCAAAGTGGTCGTCGCCGCGAGCGCCGGACTGCTCGCCATCCTCGGCCACGACTGGGTGCACCGCATGTTCCGGATCGTGCTCGCGATCTCACTGCCGCTGACGCTCATCATGACCATCGGAATCGTCCTCGGCCACGGCGGCGGGTCCGCACACGGACACCCGGGAGGATTCACGATCGTGGCGTTCATGGCCCAGCTGTCGGCCGCTGCGGCGTACAACATCACGTACGCCCCGTACGTGTCCGACTACTCGCGATACCTGCCCGCCGATACCAAGCCGTCCTCGGTGTTCGCGTCGGTGTTCCTGGGCGCCACAGTGTCGGCGATCTGGCTCATCGTATTGGGGGCCTGGATGGCGGTTCGCCTGGGCGCCACCGATGGGCTCGCAGGCATGCAGACGGCAGGGAACAACGTCTTCAGCCATCTCGGCGGGGCCGCAGCATTGTTCTCGGCTCTGGCATTGTGGGCCACTATGGGCATGAACGCCTATGGCGGCAGCCTTACAGTACTCACCGCATTGGCGAGTTTCCGCCCGTTCACCCCGGGCAGGCGCAGCCGGATCATCACGGTCGTGGCCCTCACACTTGCGTGGTACGCGGTCGGCGAGTCGATCAGCGCGGGAGCCGTGGACGCCGTGTTCGTGTCCCTGACGATCATGCTGTACCTACTCGTGCCCTGGACCGCCACCAACCTTGTGGACTACTTCGTAGTGCGCCGAGGACACTACGCGATCCCCGAGATCTTCAACCCGAACGGCATCTACGGATCCTGGGCGTGGCGAGGGATCGCCGCGTACGCCCTGGGTCTCCTGGCCGAGGTGCCGTTCATGGTGATCAAGGGTCTCGGGCCGATCACCTATGTCGGACCGGCCGCCGGTGCTCTGGGCTCGGTCGACATCGCCTGGCTCGTGGGGCTCATCGTTGCCGGTGGCTCGTACTGGCTGTTCGCCCGCTCGCTCGATGTATCTGCCGAAGTCTCGGTCGCGAGCATGACGCGCGCCTGAGCTCCCGGCGTTGCGCGCCGGTGATGTGGGCCGGCCCGCTCGTTCGCGGTATACGTCGCCGTCAGCAGGATCACGAAACCCACGCCCGGCGATGTCATGGCAGTCTGGGACGCGCGGATCGCCGGGCCGACCGGATCCCAGGCCACCAGCCACGGGGACCATCCGAGCCGGCGAACGCGAACTGTCCGTGTATCCAGGGAGGGCGGCGTCAGTGCCGAAGGTGGTCGATCACGAGCAGCGACGCCGCGAGCTGGCCGATGCCGCTCTCTCGCTGGCCGCGAGGGACGGTCTCGCCGCGGTGACCACGCGAGCGACCGCTGCCGAGTGCGGGTGGTCTACCGGCGTGCTGAACCACTACTTCTCGTCACGTCACGACCTGCTGCTCGCGGCTCTCCGCCGCGCCGGCACGCTGCAGGGCCAGGCCTACCAACAGATCATCGCCACCGACGCCGACGCTCGGGCCAAGCTGATCGCCATCACCGAGAGCGTCCTCCCGCTCGATGATCGACGGCTCGCCATGACCCGCATCTTCCTCTTCTTCTATGCCGAAGGTGCCGCCCAGGAATCGGAACGCGAAGAGATCGCCGGGTTCCTTGCCCGCTGGCGACTGGTGATTCGGAGCACGATCGCCGAAGGCCAGCGCAACGGCGGTCTCGACGCCGCCATCGACGGCGAGGCGGTCGCATTCCTGCTGCAGTTCCTCACCGACGGCGCGTCCTTGGAAGCGGTCGTCGACCCGGCGACCATGGAGGCAGTCCGTAGCCCGGGATTCGCCGAACGCTGCGTCGATACCGCGCTCAGCGCCCGGCGATAGCGACGCCCGAGAGCAACACCCACGTCGGTCCCACCGAATCGTCCTGGTCGACCAGTTCGCACCCACGGATGTGCCCACCTGGATGTACCCACCGCCGAACCGTGAGCCGCAGGGGTCCCCACCGGCGGGCCGGAGCACCGCTTTCCCACCGGGGCCACTGCTTTCCCGCCGGGCCACCGCTTTCCCGCCGGGCCACCGCTTTCCCGCCGGGGCCGGGCATCGTCGGCAACCCGCGCCGTACGACGGGCTCGGCGCTCGGGCTCGTTCCCCGCACGCCCGAGACTCACGGGCTGATCGGCACGGCGGAGTCGGCTGAGCGAGCACCCTTGACGTTTTTATACCGCGCGATATAAATTAGACTCCGAAGCCGAACCCGAAGGAGGGCCCAGTGACCACAACCACCGCCGCGACCATCAAGACCGAGGTGGAGTTGCGACGCGAACTCGCGGCCGTGTACCGACTGATCGCTCACTTCAAGATGACCGATCTCATCTTCACTCATATCTCGGTCCGGCTGCCCGGCCCAGAACACCACTTCCTGATCAATCCGTACGGGCTCCTGTTCGAGGAGATCACCGCGTCGAACCTGGTGAAGGTCGACCTCGCCGGCAACCTCGTGGAGCCGTCCGTGTTCGAGGTGAACCCGGCCGGTTTCGTGATCCACGGAGCCATCCACGCGGCGCGCGAGGACGCTCAGTGCGTGCTACACACCCACACCCAGGCAGGTTGCGCGGTCGCCGCACAGGAGGCCGGCCTGCTCCCGATCAATCAGATCTCGATGGAGTTCTACAACCGCGTCGGCTACCACGACTACGAGGGCATCGCGCTCAACCTTGCGGAGCGGGAGCGCCTGGTGACGGACCTCGGCGAGCGCTCAGCGATGATCCTACGGAACCACGGCCTGTTGACCGTCGGCACCTCGGCTCAGGATGCGTTCCTGCGTATGTACTACCTCGAGCGGGCCTGCCAGATCCAGATCGCCGCACAGCATTCCGGCGCGCTGCGCCTTCCGTCGCCCGAGGTCGCCGAGCACACCGCGCGCCAGTTCGCCGGCGAGCAGAGCGACGACTACACAGACGACAAGGCGTACGACCTGGCCTGGGCGGCACTGCTCCGGATGCTGGAGCGGATCGCACCCGACTACAAGTACTGAACCTCAGCGGGTCCGGACGAGGACGGTGCCGGTGGCCCGGTCCTGCATGCCGCGGCCGTCGCCGTCCTGCAGGAGCGGCGGCACCAGGAACACGATCAGCACGCCGCGCGCCAGGGCGCGCACGAAGCCCACGCGAACCGTCGGGCCCTCGATCCGCGCCACGCGGAGCCCCGCGAAGTACTGGCCGGGCGTGAAGCCGAACAGCGTCACCGTCAGGACCCCCACCAGCAGCCACAACCCCAGCGTCCACAGGCTCTGCGACTCGAAGGACGCGAACGCCAGGACGATCAGTCCGCAGGCGATCCAGTCGATGAACAGCGCCAGCACCCGCTGACCCGTCGAGCCCACGGCGCCGACGCCGCTCCGCGGCAACCCGATGTCGGCGCCCTTGTACTCGGGGTGGACGCCCGACGGCATCGCCGCCGAGGCGCCGGACAGCCAGGAACCCGTTGCGCGACCCATGCCCATAGGATACTGGCGTCGTGTGACGCCGGAGCCGCACACCCCGGCGCACGCGTAACACCGATGAAACATTCTGTTAGTTCTCGGGCAACACCAAGTCCATAACGTCGGGCGACGTAACCTCGGGGGCGGGCCGTGCGCTCACGCCCGTACAGAGAAGGAGCAAACCTAAAGGTGTTCACCACAAACCAGGAACTACTCGACTATCTGCGCACCGAGGACGTGGAGTACGTCGACATCCGCTTCTGCGACCTCCCCGGGGTCATGCAGCACTTCTCCATTCCCGCGTCGGCATTCGACGAGAGCGTCTTCGAAGACGGCCTCGCCTTCGACGGCTCCTCCGTCCGCGGCTTCCAGTCGATCGACGAATCCGACATGATGCTGCTGCCCGACGTCACCACCGCGCGCCTCGACCCCTTCCGTGCCGCCAAGACCCTGAACCTGTCGTTCTTCGTCCACGACCCGTTCACCCGCGAGGCCTACAGCCGCGACCCCCGCAACATCGCCCGCAAGGCCGAGGAATACCTCAAGAGCACCGGCATCGCCGACACCTGCTTCTTCGGCGCCGAGGCCGAGTTCTACATCTTCGACTCGATCTCCTACGACTCCACCATCAACGGCGCGTTCTACGAGATCGACTCCATCTCCGGCGCGTGGAACACCGGCCGCTCCGTCGAGGAGGACGGCTCCCCCAACCTCGGCTACAAGGTCCGCACCAAGGGCGGCTACTTCCCCGTCGCCCCGTACGACCACTACGTCGACCTCCGGGACAAGATCTCCACCAACCTGCAGAACGCCGGCTTCACCCTCGAACGCGGCCACCACGAGGTCGGCACCGCCGGTCAGGCCGAGATCAACTACAAGTTCGACACCCTGCTGCACGCTGCCGACGACGTCCAGCTGTTCAAGTACATCGTCAAGAACACCGCATGGCAGGAGGGCAAGACCGTCACGTTCATGCCCAAGCCGCTGTTCGGCGACAACGGCTCCGGCATGCACGCCCACCAGTCCCTGTGGAAGGACGGCAAGCCGCTGTTCTACGACGAGGCCGGCTACGGCGGCCTCTCCGACATCGCCCGGCACTACATCGGCGGCATCCTGCACCACGCCCCGTCGCTCCTGGCGTTCACCAACCCCACCATCAACTCCTACAAGCGACTGGTGCCGGGCTACGAGGCCCCCATCAACCTGGTCTACAGCCAGCGCAACCGCTCCGCCTGCGTGCGTATCCCGATCACCGGCAACAACCCCAAGGCCAAGCGCATCGAGTTCCGCTGCCCCGACTCCTCCGGCAACCCGTACCTGGCGTTCGCCGCGATGATGATGGCCGGCCTCGACGGCGTGAAGAACAAGATCGAGCCGCACGCCCCCGTCGACAAGGACCTCTACGAGCTCCCTCCGGAGGAGGCCAAGGGCATCCCCCAAGCCCCCACCTCCCTACCGGCCGTGATCGATCGCCTCGAAGAGGACCACGAATACCTCACCGCCGGTGGCGTGTTCACCGAGGACCTCATCGAGACCTGGATCCAGCTCAAGCGCGACAACGAGATCGCACCGGTCAACCTGCGGCCGCACCCGTACGAGTTCGAGCTCTACTACGACGTGTGACCACGCAGTAGCTCTGAAGCGACCCGCACCCCCGGTGCGGGTCGCTTCGTCTCTCGGGCGGGCAGGATGGTGCCATGCGAGACCGGAAGGCGTTGGAGCACATACTCGACGGGATCGACGGGCGTGGATACGCCGGGTACCGCCAGGTGGCGGGCGAGTTCGACCTGGGGGACTGCCGGCTCGACATCGACCATGTGCAGACCGATCCCTATGCGCCACCGTCGGCGGTGCGGGTGTCGGTCGCCGGCGCGAGCGCCGACCTCCCCGCCGACCTGATCGGCGACAGGGCCGGCCGGGTCGCCACCGCCGACTTCCTCACCCGGCGATTCGTCTCCGCCGCACGAGAACTCGCGCCGAGCGGGGCGATACGGATCGGCGAGCCCGGTCAAGAGGTGCTGGAGCGCACCAGCATCCGCATCGAGCACCGTCGCGTCGAGGCGCGGCTGTCGGTGCAGCTCCCCGCCGCGGGCCGGCGCATCCGCGGTCGTGAGGCCGCGCGGATCCTCGCCGACATCATCCCGAGGCTGGCCGCGATGTGCCTGCGGCACAGCAGCATCGACACGGCAGCGTTACGCGCACACGGCACGCTGTATCGGGACCAGGAACACCTGCGTGCACGGTTGGCGGGCGCGGGCCTGGTCGCCTTCGTCGCCGACGGTGCCGTCCTCCCCCGCGCGGCGGGCGACTCCGACCTACCGCTGATCCGCGGCGCCATCCCCTTCGAGAGCCCCGCCGCACTCCGCGTCTCCTTCCCACTCCCCAGCGGCACGACGGTGTCAGGCATGGGTGTCCGCGATGGTGTCACTGTGATCGTCGGCGGTGGCTACCACGGCAAGTCGACGCTGCTGCGCGCGCTGGAGCGCGGTGTATACCCGCACATCGCCGGTGACGGCCGGGAATGGGTGATCACCCGCGGAGACGCCGTCACCGTCCGCGCCGAGGACGGGCGGGCGGTGACGGGCGTCGACATCTCGCCGTTCATCGGCGACCTGCCGTCGGGCACGGACACCCGCCACTTCTCCACCACCAACGCGAGCGGATCCACCTCGCAGGCGGCGAACCTCGTCGAGGCGATCGGCGCCGGCGCCACCGCGCTGCTCATCGACGAGGACACGTCGGCGACCAACTTCATGATCCGCGACGACCGCATGCGCCGCCTGATCCCCGCCGACCGCGAACCGATCACCCCGTTCGTCGACCGCGTGCGGCCACTGTTCACCGAGCGGGGCGTCTCGACGGTGCTGGTAGCCGGCGGATCGGGGGCCTTCTTCGACGTGGCCGACACCGTCATCGCCCTGGACGCCTACCGTCCGCGAGACGTGACCGCCGCGGCCCACGCGATCGCCGGTCGGCCTGCCGCTCCCGATACACCGCCCGGCACGGTGATCCCGTCGGAACTCCCGCGGATCCCCACCGCGCGGTCGCTGCGGGACGGCTCCAAGCCCGCGCGTGCGCGCGGACGCAGCGATATCCGTCGCGGCGATCAAGACATCGACCTCGCCGCGGTGGTGCAACTGGTCGACCCCGCGCAGACGGCCGCGCTGGCACGGGCACTGGACCGGCTGGCGGACATGTTCGACGGGCGACGCCCCCTCGCCGAGGCCGTCGATCTGCTGCTCTCCCGGATCGACGCGGACGGCCTCGAAGTGCTGTCCCCGCGCCGCGGTCACCCGGGCGATCTCGCCCGCCCGCGCCGCCACGAGATCCATGCCGCGGTCAACCGCTACCGACGCCTCGAGCTGGCCGCGCCGGGTGACCTCGCGTGACCCGGCAGACGCGCATCCACCTGTTAGCGTCGAGTCCCATGACTCCGAGACTCTCCCACGCGCGGCGGGCCGCAGCTGGACTGCTCCTCGCCGGCGGCGTCGGGCTGGCCGTCGCCGCGTGCGGGCAGTCGTCATCGACCGGCACCACCACGACGGCACCGTCCACCAGCGCAGACACCTCCACCACCACAGCGGCGTCCACGTCCGTCTCGACGACGGCGTCCGCCCCCGCTTCGCCGTCGCCGGCCCCGCAGCCCCCGATCGCGCTGTCCGGGTCCGCCGCACCCGCGCCCGAGTTCCCGGTCACCGAGGTACCCGTGCCGATCGAGACGTTCGGGGCGCCCACCTCGGCCGCTCCGACGTCCGCCGGGCGGTGAGGAGACGGGCGACCGGTAGGTTGGCCCGCATGCACTCCACACGAGCACTCGTCTCCACCGCAGTCATCACCGTGGCCGCAGCAGCCGCTCTGACCGCCTGCGGTTCGTCGAGCTCCGCCAACGCCGCGGCCGGCACCCCGGCGGCCGCAGCCGGCTCCACCTGCCCCACCGCCGCTCCTGCGGCGAACGTCAAGCCCGAGTGGAGCCTCAAGGGCGCCACCGGCTCCGTCGACGTGACCGGCTCCACCGCCACCACAGCCCCCAAGGTCAGCGTGCACGCGCCGTTCACCGTGACCACCACCCAGGTGCACACACTGACGGCCGGAACCGGCGCCGTGGTGCCGACCACCGCCACCGTCACCGTCTGCTACGAGGGCGTGGACGGCCGGGACGGCAACGTGTTCGACAGCGCTTACCAGCGCGGCACGTCCACGTCGTTCCCTCTCGACGGCGTCGTCCCCGGCTTCAGCAAGGCGATCGCCGGCCAGAAGGTGGGCTCGACAGTGGCAGTCGCCATGATCCCGGCGGACGGCTACCCACAGGGCCAGCCGGATGCCGGAATCCGGCCCGGCGACACGCTGATCTTCGCGATCAAGATCCTCTCGGCCCAGGGCTGATCGCAGCGGGTAGCGGATGGGGCAGGCAGCGGACCATCCACTACCCGCCCCGCCGGGCTACGCTCGACCGGATGAACAGCTCCGTCGCCCCGCTGCTGGATCGCATGCGCGATCTGGCACTCGCGCCGCTGCATCAGGTCAACCAGCGACACCCGTGGAGTCACAACGACCACTTCCACCGCTGGATCCTCGCCAACCTCCCGGCCCGCAGGTGCGCGGCGCTCGAGGTCGGGTGTGGACAGGGTGAACTGGCGGCGACGCTCGCGGCGCGGTTCGCCCGCGTGGACGCCGCCGACGCCGACCCCGCGATGCGTGCGGCCACCGCCCGGCGCTGCGCCGGGCTGCCGGTCACGGTGCTCGAGGGCTTCGCCGCCGCGCGCGGCCCCTACGACCTGATCACGATGGTGGCATCGCTGCACCATCTCGACACCCCACAGGCGCTGGCCCAGTGCACCGACCTACTGGCGCCGGGCGGGCGGCTGCTCGTCGTGGGGCTGGCGCGGCCCACCTCGCCGCGTGACATCGCGTGGTTCACCGCCTCGGTGCTCGCCAACCCGATCATCGGCTTCGCGAAGCATCCACGGCGGCACCGCGGTCCGCCACGACCGCCCGCGTTCCCTGTGCGCGACCCGGACGAGTCCCTCGGCGAGGTCGCGGACCTCGCGAGCGACGCGCTACCGGGCTCCCGCCTGCGGCGCCGTGTCGGGTTCCGCTACACCCTCCAATGGACGCGCCCCTGACGGCTCAGAACAGCCGGCGCGGAGGGTAGATCTCGCGGGCGAGTTCGACCTTGCGGGCCACGTTTCCGTCCCGGACCACGGTCGGGAATCCACCCGCGTCGGGCCGGACGGGGATCGACGCCCGCTGCAGGCTCGGCGTGGCGGCGTCACCGTCGGAATCACCCACGACGGTCCACCGCGAGCCGGCAGCGATCAGCGACGCATGCTTGGTGCCGTAGTAATCGGGACGCGGCACCACCGCGACACCGGAGTCGCCGCCTGCGGCGGCCACCAGGTGCGGGTGGAAGCGCGTGCTGATCCAGGTGTGCTGCACAGGCAGTCCGTAGCGCCACACGTCGAGGAACGGCACCACCCGGGAACCGGCGAGCCGATCGCCCAGCACCGTCGCCACCTCGAGGTCGCGGCCCGGGATCCCCTCGACCACCGTCACGTCCTCGCCGGCAACGCCCCACGCGTCCAACGTATCCCGGGCGAAGCCGGCGAGGGCGGGCACGCCGACACCGTCGCCGTATCGGAAGTCGTCCACCTGGTCGGCCTGGAGGCACAGCGCCACACGGGGACCCGAGCCTTCGCCCGTACCCGGCAGAGCCGTTCCGAGCCACACGTCGTCGCCGGTGCGTCGCACGCCCGGCACGCCGGCGAGCAGCGCCAGCGATGCCTCGTCGCGCACGTCGAAGACGTCGAACGCCGCGGCCGCCTCCAGCAGCGCGTCCCGCCGGGCACCCGCCAGGAACGGCACCAGACCGTGTCCGGTGGCCACCGCCCGCGCGCCGGTCCTGCGTACGACGGCGGCCACCGCGACGGGCAACGACACCTGTGACGCCCAGATACCGTTGAGGTACCCGCCGCCCACGAGGTGGATCGTGGACGCGGAAGCGAGCAGGTCCACGCCCTCCGCGAGCCGCGGCGCCTCACCGAGCCGGGTCGCGGCGTCGGCGACCCACTCCCAGGGCGCAGGCCCGTCGACAGCGCGTCCGTCGCCGTCCACGGCGCTGTCGAGATCGAGTTCCCCGGCGGCGTAGATGGTCAGTTGCCACAGCGTGTCCGTGAACAGCGCCCGCGGATGGTCGCCCCGCAGCAGCAACGCGGCCTGGCCGGGGCTGTGACAGTCGACGACGACGGTCGCCTGCGGTCGCACCTGTGCGAGGTAGCGCAGCCACGTCCGCACGATCAGCTCGTCGCCGTAGTTCGGATGCCCGGCGGGGGCCACGAGGTAGATCAGCTCGTCGCGGCCCCACGCGTGCTGCACGCGTGCGGTGGCGTCGTCGACCCGGGCCCGCGCGCGCCGCGCCGCCCCCCGCGCGACG